>DATKAB010000008.1 GCA_035498555.1 Candidatus Sulfotelmatobacter sp. | reverse complement strand
GGTGCCCACCAGCCCGATCCTCAATCCCCGCCAGCACTCGCTCAAGTTGGCGGTCTAGCCGAAACGAACTGGCCGGATCGGCACACTCCCGATCCGGCCGTCAACATTCTTCGCCGCACAACCGAAGGCTAAATATCCCCGTCGGGATCGCCGCCGCCCCGTTTGCGAAACAGCTCGACCCACTCCTCGAGCTCCTTGCGCGTGAGCGTGGCCGGCTTCTCGGGCGTCTCGGCAGAGCCGGGTGCGCCGAGCGCGCTGGCGAGGAACAGATCGCTGAGCGCGATGTCGGCGCCCATGGCGCGCGCGTGGCGGGCCACCTCGAGGTCTGACGTCACCACCGTCAGATGTTCGCTCTTTTCGACCCGCTCCTCGACCAGCGTTCGGATCAGATCATCGGCGGTCGCGGGCGGCTTCGAGAAGCGCGTCTCGACACGCCCCAAGCGCGGCCCCTTCGACAGCCCTTCGCGCCCGTCGTAGACGATCAGAAACTTCACCTCGGGCCCCATCGCCCACGACAGCAGGTTCTCGAGCTTCTCGCGGGCTTCGGCGAGGGTGCGCCCGTCGCCGGGCTTGAGCTGCGGCGTGCGCAGGATGAGGTTGTAGCCGTCCACGATCACCAGCCGTTCGCTCATGCCTGCTCCGGATGCGGGGACGGTGAATGACGATTGCGGCGCGCCGTACGAGGGGTGCCCGCCGCGGGTAGGTCCGCGCCGCAGTCTAACCGAGCTTCAGACGGGACTCACTGCCCGCCGGTCCCGGTGTGCAGGATGCGGCCGTTGTCGCCGACCACCCAGCCACGCAGGGCATCCACGAAGTAGACGCCGCGCAGCGGATTGGCCGCCGGAGCAGTCTGGGGCTGCCAGGTCACGCCGCCGTCGAGGGTCTCGAGCACGATGCCGGTACCGTTGGCGCCTACTGCCCAGCCATGCGTGCTGGTGAGGAACATCACGCCTTCCAGCGAGTTCGCGGCGCCCGCGTTGTCCAGCTCCCAGGTGGTCGAATCCGCGCCCGCATAGCTGCGCAGCACGGTGCCCGCGGCGCCCACCGCGACCGCCATCGGCTCACTGCGGCGCCACACCCGCCTAAGGGGCTGGGTGGTGAGCGAGGGCTGCACGATGAACCACGTGTCGCCGCGATCATGGGTGCCCAGCACGACGCCGCCGTTGCCCACCGCCCAGCCGTCGAGGGTTCCGGCGAATGACACGCCATTGAGCGTGTTGGCTGTGGGATGAACGATGCTCCACGTGCCGCCGTGATCGAAGCTGCGAATGATCACGCCATTGGCGCCCACCGCCCAGCCCGTGTCGGGCGTCGCGAAGCACACGTCGATCAGGTTCTCGCTCGCGCCGGTCAGCACCACGGCCCAGGTCACGCCAGCGTCGGTGGTGTGCACTGCGGTCCCGTTGCCGCCGACCGCCCACCCTTCGGTGGCCGAGACGAACTTCACGGAATTGAGATTGAACGAGGTATTGCTGACGCGGCGCGTCCAGGTGGTCCCGGCATCGCCGGTGGTCAGGATCTCGCCCGCGGATCCCACCGCGCATCCGTTTCGGGCGTCACTCTGGAAGAACACGCTGTTGAGCTGCGCGGTCGAATTGCTCGTCTGCACGAACCACCCGCCGGTGGCTGGCAGCACCAGCACCGACGCGCTGTCGATCAGGCCGCCGGTCGCGGCGTAGAGCCAGGCAGTGCCTTCGCCCTTGCCGGTGACTCGGCCGGTATTGGTGACCGTGAACACCGAGGCGTCGGAGGTGTTCCAGGCGAAGGTCGCGCCCGGGACGGGATGACTCGAGAGATCGTACGCGGTCGCGGTGAACTGGATCGAGCCGTTGACCTTCACGCTGTCGGAGTGAATGTTGAGCGTCACCGCCGAGAGCGGCGGCAGCACGGGATTGGAGCCGCTGTTCGAGCACCCGTAGAGTGCGAAGATCGCCATCGCCAGTACTGAAAGAATTCGGAGCGAACGCATCCCGCTGACCTCGAAATCGGCCCGAGTAGTGCCGGGCGCCACGACGGGCATCCGGGGATCATCAGCCGCGTCGAGTTTCGCAAGAGCAAGGCCAGCCCGGGACACCGTCCCGCAAGGGTTTGGGGCCTTTCGAGGCGGCCGCAGGCTGAGAATCGGGCAGAAAGTAGCCTGCCGCCGCCCGGGTGAGGGATTTCTGAGCACCGGACGCCGGCCGCCTGCCGCCATTCACCGATCGCCGAACTCCGTCGGTCGAACCCGGCTTGAGGGGGCCTGAGCCATCTTCTAGGCTGCGATCCGGTTGCAATCGATGCGTCCCGCGACGCTTCGCACCCCGAGGAGGCCCGATGCTTCAGGTCCGCGACGTGGTCAAGAGCTACGACGGTCGCGCCGTCGTCAACCGCGTGTCGTTCGAGGTCCAGCCGGGCGAGATCTTCGCCCTGCTCGGGCCCAACGGCGCCGGCAAGACCACGCTCATCCGCATGATCACCGACATTCTGCGCCCCGATTCCGGCGAGATCCTGCTCGAAGGCCGCCCGGTGGGCGCCGAGCGCAGCTCGCGCATCGCCTATCTGCCCGAGGAACGCGGGCTGTATCGCAAGATTCCCGTGCTCGATGCGCTCGCCTACTACGGCGAGTTGAAGGGCATGCGCTCGCGGGTGGCGCGAGCCGCAGCCATGGAGCTGCTCACGCGCTTCGGACTCGAGACCTGGGCGAAGAAACAGGTGCAGGCGCTCTCGAAGGGCATGCAGCAGAAGGTGCAGCTCTGTACGGCGCTGATCGGCGAGCCGCGCCTCTTGATCCTCGACGAGCCGTTCAGCGGGCTCGATCCGCTCAACGTGCAGCTGTTCGAGGACGTGCTGGGCGAGCGCCGCCGTGCCGGCTCCACCGTGCTGCTCTCCACGCACCAGATGAACAAAGTCGAGCAGCTCTGCGATCGGGCGCTGCTCATCAACCGCGGGCACATGGTGATGTACGGTTCGGTGCGCGAGCTGCGCAGGCAGTACGCCGAACACGCGGTGCTGGTCGAGGCGGTCGCGCTGCCCGAGACGATCCCGGGCGTGCGCCGCGCGGAGCGCGTGAACGGCGCCACCAAGCTGGTGCTCGAAAGCGAAGCCGGCCCGTCGGCGGTGCTGCGCTCGCTGGTCAGCGCCGGCGTGGCGATCGAGTCCTACACGCCGGCCGAGCCGCCGCTCGAGGACATCTTCGTGCACGTCGTGACTCAGGGCATCGGGCTGGATGAAGGCCGCAGCGGCGCTCCCACCGTGGACGAACTGCACCCCGCGGGAGGTGCGTCATGAGATTCTCCCCGACGCGCGCGCTCACCATCGCGCGCCGCGAGTACCTCACCACCATCCGGCGCAAGGCGTTCGTCTTCACGCTCGTGTTCGTCCCGCTCTACTACGCGCTGATTTCGGCGTTGCCGGCCTATCTCGCGGGGAACAGCAGTCGCAAGCGCCTGGCCGAAACCCACCAGATCGCGGTCGTGGACTCGAGCGGCGCCCTGGCCAACGCGCCCCGCGAAATCCGCACCGAGGTGACCGCCGGCGGAAGTCCGTTCGCCGCCAAGAAACCCAATCAACAGCCCGAGGTGTTCACCGCGCACGTCGAGTTCTATCCGGATCAGGCCTCGGGCGAGGCCGCCGTGCGCGCGGGCCGGGCGAATCAGCTGCTGGTGATGTCGCCGGACTATCTCCAGAGCGGCCGGATGCGACGCTACATCAAGCAGAGCAGCCTGTTCGGCGAGGGCCAGGACCGCAGCCTGCGGAATTGGCTGACCAGCGCGCTGATCGCCGGCGCGGTCGAGTCGACCCGCGCCGGGCGCGCCAGCCGTCCGATGGCCGGGATCCAGGATTTCACGCTCGATCGCCACGACCAGTGGATCCTGAAGGACGACGCGCGCGATGCGGTCGACATCTTCCTGCCGATCGGCGTGGCGCTGCTGCTGGCCATGTCGATCGTGATCGGCGGCCAGTACCTGCTGCAGGGCGTGAGCGAGGAGAAGGAATCGCGAATCCTCGAGTCGCTGCTCTGCACCGTGACCCCCGACGATCTCATGGTGGGCAAGCTGCTGGGTCTCGGCACCGCCGGCATGACGCTGGTGGCGGCCTGGACCTTCGCCGGGCTCACCTTCGGCGGACCCGTGGCGGGGTTGGTGGGCGCGCGTTTCACGCCGTCGCTGATGGTGTTCGGCGTGGTCTACTTCGGCCTCGGCTACCTGTTCTACGCCAGCCTGATGACCGCGATCGGCGCGATCGCCAACAATCTTCGCGAGGCGCAGCAGATCGCCTACATGTTCACGTTCGCGAACTTCATTCCGATGATCGTGTGGTTCTCGGTGGTGGACCAGCCGAACGGGGCCCTGGCGCGCGGCTTCTCGCTGTTCCCGCTCACCGCCGCGACCACCATGCTGATGCGGCTCAGCACCGGCGCCGCGATTCCGGTCTGGGAACTGGCGCTGTCGCTGGCGCTGCTGGCCGGCTCGGCGGCGCTCGCGTTGCGGATCGGCGCTCGCGTGTTCCGCACCGGGCTGCTCATGTACGGCAAGACCCCAAACCTGCCCGAGATCCTGCGCTGGGTCCGGCAGTCGTGACCCCGGTCGTGCCTCGGCGCTGGCGCGTGTTTCCCGCGCTGGCGCTGGGCACGATCGTGGCGACGCTCGACATCAGCGTCGTCAATCTGGCGCTGCCGGCGATCGCCGGTGAATATCACTCTCCGCTCACGCGCGTGAGCTGGGTGGTGCTGGCCTACGTGCTGGTGATCACCGGCCTGCTGCTCGCCCTCGGTCGCCTGGCCGATCGCGCCGGGCGCCGCCGGCTCTACGCGCTCGGCCTCGTGATCTTTCTCGCCTCGTCGCTGGCCTGCGCCGCCGCGCCGGCGGTGGGCTGGCTGATCGCCGCGCGCGCCGTTCAGGGACTGGGCGCCGCGATGATGTCGGCAAACGCCACCGCGCTGCTGGTCGCGGCCTTCCCCGAGACGGAGCGCGGCCGCGCGATCGGCGCATTCGGAGCCTCGGTCGGCGTTGGCCTCGCGGCCGGGCCGCCGCTCGGCGGGCTGGTGGTCAGCGCCCTCTCCTGGCGCTGGCTGTTCCTCATCAACCTGCCGATCGGCCTGATCGCGCTGTGGCTCCTCCAGCGAAACGTACCCGAGGACGCGCCGGTGGCCGAGCCGCAGCCACTCGGGCTCGCCTCGGTCGTGACCTGGTCGGCGGGGCTCGCCGCGCTGATGGTCGCGCTCTCGCTCGGACCCGAGCGCGGCTGGACGTCGCGCACGGTCGTGATGGCCGCAGGCGCGGCGTTCGTGCTGCTCGCCGCATTCGCGTGGGCCGAGTCGCGCGAATCCCAGCCGTTGCTCCCCTGGGATCTGCTCCGCGGGCCGCTGGGTCCCGCCGCGTTCCTCACGCTGCTCGGGCAGGTGCTGTCGATCGCGGTCGCGTTCCTGCTGCCTCCCTACCTCGAGGTGGTGCGTGGTCTCGATGCGCGTCACGCCGGTGGCTGGCTCGCGGTCCTCCCGGTCGCGGCGCTGTTGTGCGCCCCGCTCGCCGGCCGCTGGTCCGATCGAGTGGGCACTCGTCTTCTCAGCGTCGGCGGCCTGCTGCTGGTCGCAGGCGGGGATTTCCTGCTCGCGAGGATGGGTGGCTCGGCTCGCGGGCTGCTGCCCGGGGCGATCCTGATCGGCGTGGGCCTCGGCCTATTCACCGTCCCGAACGCTTCGGTGGTGATGGGTTCGGTGCCCGCGCATCGGCTCGGGCTCGCCTCCGGGCTCCAGGCGACGATGCGCAACCTGGGGCTGGCCGCGGGCACGGCGGGCACCGCCGCGCTCACCACGTTGCTCTATCGCCGCGCCACGGGCGAGCCGCTGGTGGTGGGCCCGGGAGCCCAGGGCCAGGCCCTGGCTGCGGCGATATGCACCGCGTTTCTGTGGCTCGGCTGGCTCGCCTTCGGGGGGGCCGCTCTGGCCGCGATACAGCCCGCGACGAAGGCCGGGGCCCGCGGCTGACTGCCCATCCGGGCAGTCGCGATCCGCACGGACTGTAAGGAAATCCGCCATGTTTCCGGTACCGGGCTGGACGTAGATTTTGCTTGGCGCCGCGGAGCCCATGCTGCCACAATCGTTTGCGTTGTCTGAAGCCCGTGAGGGCACGGGAACGGGACTTGCGAGATCGTTCCCAATGGCGCCGGACCGTGATCCGGCACCCTCAGACGATTCAAGAGCCCGTGGTCGCTCCCGAAAGGAATGGGTCCTGCGAGGCCCCGGACGGCCGGCGGGTCGGAAGTCGGCGAGACGGCACCAAGCGCTGAACTCAAGGCTTCCCTCTTGAAGTGGGCGGGCACCGATCGCCCGCTCCGAAACGGGACCGCCCGGCCTCGGCCGGGCGTTTTCGTTTTCCTGTCGTTCGCTTGCGCGGACCCATCAAGCGCCGCACAATCGCCCGCCCATGCGACGACTGCGTCTCGGGCTCGCCCAGATCAATCCCACCGTCGGCGATCTCGACGGCAACTTCCGGCAGATCGTCGAATCCATCGAGAAGGCGCGTGCCTCCGGAGTGGACCTGCTGGCGCTGCCGGAGATGGTGATCACCGGCTATCCACCCGAGGATCTGCTGCTCAAGCCGTCGTTCATCGAGCGCGCCATGCAGCGGACTCACGAGCTGCTCCCGCACACCCGCGGCATGACGGTGGTGGTGGGAACGGTGGATCGCGACGTGGATCTGTTCAACGCCGCGGCGATCCTCCACGACGGCGCCTGGGCCGGGACCTACCGCAAGCGCTATCTGCCGAACTACGGCGTGTTCGACGAGAACCGCTACTTCATGCCTTCGACCTCGAATCCGGTGTTCGTGCGCGAAGGCGCGGTGATCGGCGTCAACATCTGCGAGGACATCTGGTACTCGGGCGGTCCGGTCGAGGAGCAGGTGTTCCGCGGCGGCGCCGAGGTCGTGATCAACGTCTCGGCCTCGCCCTACCACGCCGGAAAGGCGCAACAGCGGCGCCGCATGTTGTGCACGCGCGCGGCCGACAATCTGGTGGTGGTCTGCTACGTGAACCTGGTGGGCGGGCAGGACGAGGTGATCTACGACGGCTGCAGCCTGATCATCGATCAGCAGGGTCAGGTGCTCGCCGACGGCGCGATGTTCCAGGAAGACCTGCTGGTCGCCGACGTCAATCTCGACGACGTCTTCAACGCCCGCCTCCACAATCCCCTGCTGCGCAAGGGCCGCGTGCTCGAGGGCGGCGAGCCCGCGGTGCGCGTCACCCTCGGGCGCCAGGAGCCGGGCGAGGGGCATGCGGCGGTGGCGGTCGCGGTGGCGCCCCGACCGGCGATGGCCCGGCGCGCGGCGCAACCGACGCAGGAACTCGCGGCCGAGATCTATCAGGCGCTGGTGCTCGGCACGCGCGACTACGTGCGCAAGAATGGATTCGAGACCGTGGTGCTCGGGCTCTCGGGCGGCGTGGATTCCGCGCTGACCGCCTGCATCGCGGTGGACGCGCTCGGCCCCGAGCACGTGGTCGGCGTCTCGATGCCCACGCGCTTCACTTCCGCCGCCTCCAGGGAGGATGCCACCGCGCTGGCGCAGAACCTGGGCCTCCGCCTGATCGAGCTGCCGATCGACGAGCTGTTCGAGGGCTACCTGCGCACGCTCTCCACGCAATTCGCCGGGCGCGCGCCCGATATCACCGAGGAGAACCTGCAGGCGCGCATCCGCGGCAACGAGCTGATGGCGCTCTCCAACAAGTTCGGCTGGCTGGTGCTCACCACCGGAAACAAGAGCGAGATCTCGGTCGGCTACTGCACCCTCTACGGCGACACCGCTGGCGGCTTCGCGGTGCTGAAGGACGTCTACAAGACGAACGTTTACCAGCTCGCGCGCCACCGCAACGGCAGCGGGCTGGGCCCGATCCCCGAGCGCACGCTGTCGCGCGCGCCGAGCGCCGAGCTCCGCGCCGATCAGACCGATCAGGACACGCTCCCCCCCTACGACGTGCTCGATCCGATCCTGCGCATGTACGTCGAGGAGGATCGCTCGGCCGGCGAGATCGCCGAGATGGGCTACGACCTCGAGACCGTGCGCCGCGTGTTCCGCATGGTGGACCGCGCCGAGTACAAGCGCCGCCAGAGCCCGCCCGGCATCAAGATCACGCCGCGCGCCTTCGGCAAGGACCGGCGGCTCCCGATCACCAATCGCTGGCGGGGTTAGCTCCTTCGGGGGATGCCGCTCGCGGCGGCGCTCCCTCGCGCCCCGCGCTCGACCCCCTCTGAAAAGCCCCGGCGCCGGGTCTCTCGCGAGATCCGGCGCCGTTGGGTTGCGGACACCCGGCTATTGGCCGGCGTCGATCACGATGGCGAACACGCCGTTCTTCACCTGGAAGGTCGCCGCGCTGGTGTTGCTGAGCACGTAGGCGGTGAAGATGCCGTCGCCCTTCAGCTCCGTCACGATCGCGTTCTTGCCGTCCGCGGTGAACAGCGCCGCCGACTTGTCCCAGTCGATGGTCGCGCTCTGGCCCGCGTTGAGGTGGAACGGACCCCACACGCGTTTCGCCGAGGCGTCGCCCTTGACCGCGGCCGAGGTGGTGTAGCTGGTGGTGGTGGGCGTGATCCAGACCTCGACATCGATCGCGGCCGGCGGCGAGGTCGTATTGGTGATGTCGGCGAGCACCGCGAAGTCGGCGAGGTCCTTGACGTTGTCCTTGTGGTCCTTGTACTCCGAGATCGTATTCAGATCCACGTTGGCCGAGCCCACGCCGCCGGCGACCGTCACGTCGATCGGGGTCGGCAGGTTGAACTTGACCAGGAACTGGCCGGAGATCAGCGGGCATCCCGCCGCGGTCAGCGTCGCCAGGGCGACGCTCAGGATTCCGATGCGAATTTTGTTCATGGCGGGCCCCCTAGTGGACCGGCAGCCGGTAGGTGAGCCCGGCGGTGGCGCTGGCGAACTTGCGAGACGTGTCGCTCGTGATCAGGGCGTCCATCTGGCCGCGAATGTCGAGCGCGGTGTAAGGCAGCACCTTGAACATGAGCCCGAGGCCGAAATCGTAGGTGGTCTTGGTGATGTCGCTCACGCCCGATTGCTTGTAGGTGCCCGAACCGATTCCCACGTACGGGAAGACCGCGAGGCCCGAGCCCATCGCGGTGAGCGCCACGTTGGCACCGTAGCTCGAGAACTGTCCGCCGTCGCGCGTCTGGCTGCCGAGCGCGCCGAAGGTTTCGTTGGCGTCACCCAGCGTCGAAGACTGCCAGAAGGGTTCGATGGTGATCAGCGGAAGCACACGAATCGGCGCGCGGAACCCGTAGATCGCTCCGGTCTTGGCGTTGTCCATCAGCACGGGATAGTTGATGCCGCCAAAGGCACCGACTCCGATTCCAAGCGATGTCGCTCGAGCCGCACCGGGAACCAGCGCGAGCAAGAGTAGCGCGGCTGCGAACCGCATTCTCATGACAACCTCCCCAGAAAAGTGGCTCCGGCGGCCCCAGGTGCAGGGGTTGCGCTCGGCGAGAGCACCAAACTCTAGGCTGCGGCTCAAGCCCCGGTCAAGCCCAGGGGGGCGCCCCGGGACCCTCAGTTGACGACGCGAACCGCCACCACGTGAGCCGAGCAGAAGCGGGTCAGCAGGTCGGCCAGGCGCTCGAGCGCGACCGAGAGATGGGTCCCCACCCGATCGCTCGGGCAGTACATCACCACCACCACGTGGCGGGTGCGGGGCCCAACCGAGGTGCGCGCCGAATCCGAGGTCGGCGCGCCGAACGGCCCCTCGTCGTCGGCCAGCAGCATGCGGCCTTCGAGGTTGACCCGATGCTTGCGGATCCCCGAGTAGCCTTCCCCTGGGGTTCCGACGCGCGCGCGCATCATGCCTTTCAGCTGGTCCCGGTCGTAGAGGCCGAGCGGCAGCTGGTGCTCGAGCGAGCAGAGGTTGCAGACATCCACGGCCGGATTCACGCGCGGGAGCCCCTTCCCCTGCAGCACCCGGCGAAGCAGAGCCTCGCTGCTCGGGCGCGTCTTGGTCGGATCGAGGTCGAGCCGGTGGAAGAGCGCGCGCGTCTCGGCCACGCCGGGGATGTCGGCCGGGGACTTGCCGGCGAACGCCGCGATCAGATGCGACGTCACGCGCTCGGCTTCCGCGTCGAATTCCGTGGGAAGTGGTTCGAGCCGGAGATGCTCCGCTTCGAGCACGCCGAGCGCCAGCGCACCGCGCAGCGTCTCGTCCACCTCGAGCGTCACACCCGGCGCGCGCGCCTGGAGTGCCATGCGCCCTCGTGCGACCGGTGATGCTTCTCGACTTCGACATCTGCCCGCGAACACATGGCGAGAAGTTCAGCGGGCGGCGGGAAATCCCTTTCCGACCCAACAGAACGGACGGCCCATGGACCGTCCCACGGTTCGGCCAAACTTCAATGTCATCGCCGCCCACAAGAGCAGCGTCGCAGCGCGCCGGACGGCGCGCGAGATCTCGAGTTTCGCGTCGCGCGGCCCGGAGGTCGGCGACGCGGCGCGTACCATAGCCTGACCGTCGCCGAGCGAAAAGCTTTTTTCGCGTGCCGCGCCGAAAATTTTTTTCGGCCCTTTCGAGCCTTGACTTGGCTCGAGAGGATGTGCTCGCGACTCAGCCGGTTGCGAGCGGGTCTGCACCCTCGACCGGCGGGAGGCGGCGCTCGATCGAGACCACGCGATAGCGGCGGCGATGTTCAGCCTCGCCCAACTCCGCTTCGTCTCCAATCGAGAGTCCCATCAGCGCGCGACCCACGGGGGACTGGAAGGAGATCACGTGGTCGCCGTGGTGCTGCTCGCCTTCGCCGAGGATCCAGTAGGTCGTGACCTCGTCGTCGCTCTCGAGCGCGACCTCGCTGCCGAGCCCCACCACGCCATCCTTGTACTCGGCCTCGTCCACGAAGCGCGCGCGCGCCAGGCGCAGCTGGAGCGAGGCCACCAGCTTGCTGACGTTGGACTGCTTGAGCTTCGCCGAGTGGAACTCGGCGTTCTCGCGCAGATCGCCCAGCTCGCGGGCGCGCTGGATGGTCTGCGGAATCGTGGTGCGCAGCTCCTTCTGCAACCGCTCGAGCTCTTTCGAGAGGCGATTCCAGGTCGCGCGCGTCATCACGGGAATGTCCGAATCTTCCGCCTGCTTGCCCACGCTCTCGAACAGCTTGTCGGTCTTCTGCTGGCGCTGCTGCGCGAGCCACTCGACCTCTTCGCCGAGCCCCAGCCGCTTCATCGCGTCCAGCGTCGGGAACAGGAAGCGATCGCTCGAGCGCCACTGGCGGAGCAGCACGCGAATACGGAGCTGGGTCTCGTCGGGCCGCGGGAGGTTCGCGAGCATCCGATCGATCGCTCCTCCGGGTTCGAGCAGGCGCAGGATCTTCTCGGCGGTCGAGGGCTTCGGCTTGTCCTCGATCAGCGTCATCGCCGCCACCAGCACCTGCCAGCCATCGGCGGGTTTGCCGGCCGACGTCTCTTCGATCAGCCGCAGCGCGGCGGCCGGATGGCGCGTGGCGTGCTCGAGGAGCGTGCGCCGCAGCTCGGCCCGGCCGGCGTCGTCGAGCTGCGCCTGGAAGAACTCGGCGCGCTCGCGCACCGCCGCGAAGCGCGAATCGAGCGCCGAGAGAATCGCCTCGGCCTCCACCCCGACCGCGTGCGAGACCTCGAGCAGCGCGAGCTGTTCGTCCTCGCCGGCCAGCTCGCCGATCTCGAGCCCCTGCTCCCACAGCGACTGCAGCACCCGGCCCCATTCGGCGGCGCGCTCCGGATTCCAGCGGGTGAAGTAGAGTCCGGCGCGCGCGCGATCCACGCGCTCGCCCTCGGCATCCTTCATCACTCGCTCGACGGTGCGGCCAAAGCGCTGCGCGAGCGGTTTCTCGACGTTCGGGTGCTGCGCCAGGAACCGGCGGATCTTGGCCAGCTCGTGGCGCGCCGGCTTGCGCGGCTCGAGCGCCGGCAACGGTACCGCGTCGCCCGAGGACGCGCTGCCCTCGGCCGCCAGCCGATAACGCTGCTCGAAGGCCCGCGACGAGTCGATGCGCGCGTCCTTCTCGGCCGCGGCTCTGGCCTTGCGCCAGAACGAGGTCCACTCGGTGGAAGGAATCAGGTCCGAGCCCACCAGGAATACCTTGAGCTTCTGCGCGTCGGCGTCTCCGTTGAGCGACTTGAGCGCGCGCACCAGCGTGGTCGCCGGATCCTCGGCGATCAGCTTCTTCAGCCCGGCCGCGTCCGAGACCTTGAGCAGGCGCAAATCTCCCGCGTCGATCGGCGTCAACGTGCGCTGGGCGGCGAGAAACGGCATGCGGTGATGCTTCGAGTGCGCGAAGTCGATGAGCACGTTCTCGCCGTCGTTGGCGGCGATCCGCCCGGCGCCGAACGAGGCGTGATGAACCGCGCGGCCGGGCGCGAGCGCCGCGGTGCGATCGAACCGCTCGAGCGCTGCGTCGAGCGGCTGGGAGCGATCCTCGAGGCCCGCGCCGCGGATCACGCCGTCGGGATCGGGCAGCTCCTTCGCCGGCCCCTGCCGCAGCGCGGTCACGACGCTGTCGCGGAACGGCTCGCCGGCGATCGCGCCGCCGCCCGCCATGGCCCGGGTGGCCACCTCGCGCAGGGGCCCATAGAGCCGGCCGAGAGCGCCGGCCTTCGCCAGCGGCGGCGCCGCGATCTCGACCAGCTGGCGGCACTCGGCGATCGCGCCCTGGGTCGCGACCGTGGGGAGAATCGCCACCAGTCGCGAGAGCCCCTCGAGGTCGTCGTGCTCGACGAACTCGAGCGCCGCCTCTTCCAGCCCGGCCCAGCGTTGCGCCGCGGCGAAGCGGGGCAGCATCTCGGTGAGGATCTCGCGCCGCCGCTTGGCCTCGCCCGCTTCGCCCAACCGCACTGCCAGCAGCAGCGCCAGCTCGAGATCGTCGGGGGTCACCGCCCAGGCGCGCTCGAGCGCGTCGAGGCGGGCCGGATCCTTCTTCAGCGCCTCGTGCGCCTGCACCAGCAGCCGGGCCCCGGCCTGGGTGGCCTCGAGATCCAACGCGCGCTCGGCCACCGCGGCCAGCGCCTCCCACTTCTTCTCGGCGGCCAGACGCTCGCCGAGCGCCAGCAGCGTTTGGAGCGCGCGCTCGATCTCGCCGTGGAGGGCGCAGGCTGCCGCCAGCAGGTACTCGACGGCGTGTGCGGCTCCTGGCTGGCGCAGCCGCGCGGCGCATTCATCGCGAACCATGACGAGCTGGCCTTCGGCCTGCGCGTCGTGCGCCAGCTGTTCCAGCTGAGCGCGCGTGTCGGAGTCGAGTTGAGTCACGCCTTCGCCGCGCAAAACCGCGGAGAGGGCGTCGCGTATGGACATGCGTTCCGGTGTCCCGGCCAGGAGAGAGCCGCTGCGGAAAGGGGGCGGACATGATGCCGGGGAGCGCCCCCCGGCGCAAGCGCGGCGGTGGCGAGCCCCGCACCCGCCGGCTACACTCCGCGCCATGAAGATCTACACGCGCACCGGCGACGACGGGTTTACCGGCGTGCTGGGCCCCGAGCGGATGCTGAAAAGCGCGCCGCGCGTCGAGGCCTACGGCCAGGTGGACGAGCTGAACGCGGCGCTCGGCGCGGCGCGCGCGCTCGATCTGCAGGGCTGGCTCCACGCCGAGCTCGACTCGGCGCAGCGGATGCTGTTCCACGTCGGCGCCGAGCTGGCCACCCCTTCGGCGGATTCGCTCGCGCAGCTCCCGCGCGTCGGCGACGAAGACGTCGTGGCGCTCGAGAACGTGATCGATCGTCTCGAGGGCCAGCTCCCACCGCTCAGGAACTTCGTGCTGCCGCAGGGAACTCCACTCGCCGCCCAGCTCCACGTGGCACGCGCGGTGTGCCGGCGCGCCGAGCGCCACGTCGTGGGGCTCGCGCAGTCGGAGAAGATCGAACCGCGGCTGATCCGCTACCTGAACCGGCTCGCCGACCTGCTGTTCGTGATGGCGCGCTGGTGCAACGCTCGCGCGGGCGTGGCCGAGGCGGAGTGGAGGGGGCGCTAGCCTCCCGAGCGGGCTGGACTTTTGCAACCGCCCCGGCCATAATGCCTGCGCACACCGATCCGAACGCGGCCCCTCGCCGCGGCGGTCCAGAATCTTCCGGATCGCGCATCCATCAGCTTCAGCTCCGTGCGAGGGCGGCCTGCGTTTCGTGAGCGCGTAGCGCTCTCGCCCGTTCCTCTGCATCGTCCGCGCATCGGCGCGCCGGCGGAGAACGAGACGTAGAGCGATCCGGACGAGGCGAGTTCTCGGCGCCGTCGTTCGCAACCGGTGGTCCCGCGGGAGTCGTTCTGGACCGTCTTTGATGTGCCCCACGAATGAGCGCCGCTCGAACGGCGCCAGTGCCAAGCGCAACCGGCTCCCCAAGCCGACTGACGCACCGCACCTGAGGAAGCTCGAATGAGACCACGACGTCGCCGTCCCCGCGGTCCGCGCCCGCCGCAACCGGGCATTGGCCCCATGCAAGGTAGTTCCTTCGATCCCGGAGCCAGTCCGATGGTCCGCGAGGGCGGCGGCATGCCGGGAGGAGCGCCCGGCGGCGTGGGCGGAGGTGGAATGGGCGGTGGCGGCGGAATGGGTGGTGGCGGTGGCGGTGGCCAGGGCCGGCGGCGCCGGCGCCGCTCGCGCGGCTATCGGCCGCTGTCGAATGCCGCGCCCCAGCCGTACTCGAACAACGGCCAGCCCGACACGGGGCAGGACCGCCGCGGTGGCGGTGGTGGCCGCCCGCAGGGCCGGCGCCGTGGCCGCGAGCGCCCGGGACGGCCGCAACGCCGTGGCCTCGAAGTGCTGCGCGATCTCCAGCAGATCGGCGTCGCGCTGGATCCCACCGAGCGCCTGATCCTCGAGCTGCCGCCAGGCGAGGGCAACCCCCCCTACGGCGATCGCATCACCGGCCGGGCCATCGACATCATCGCCCCGATTGGACGCGGGCAGCGCTGCCTGATCGTTTCGCCGCCCAAGGCCGGCAAGACCCGCATCCTGCAGATCATTGCGGCAAGTGTGGCGTTCAACCATCCCGACGTCGGCGTCTACGCGTTGCTGGTCGACGAGCGCCCCGAGGAAGTCACCGACTTCCGCCGCAACACCCCGGCCAACGTAATCGCCGCTTCGAGCGACATGACCATCGAGGAGCACATCTCGACCGCCGAGTACGCGATGGAGGTGGTCGCCGGCCAGGTGCTCGAAGGAAAAGACGTGGTGCTGCTGCTCGACTCGATCACGCGCCTCGCGCGCGCCTACAACGCCGGCTCCGAGGGCAGCGGCCGCACCATGTCGGGCGGACTCGATTCGAACGCCATGCAGTCGCCGCGGCAGATCTTCGGCGCGGCCCGCAAGATCGAGAACGGCGGCTCGCTCACCATCATCGGCACCGCCTTGATCGACACCGGCTCGCGCATGGACCAGATCATCTTCGAGGAGTTCAAGGGCACCGGAAACAGCGAGATCTACCTGTCGCGCGAGCTGGCCGAGCGGCGCATCTATCCGGCCATCGACATCGCCAAGAGCGGCACGCGCAAGGAGGAGAAGCTCTACCCGCCCGAGATCGTGCCGCGCATGCATCTGCTGCGGCGCGGCCTCGCCGGGCTGCACCCGCAGGAAGCCATGACCAAGCTGCTCGAGCTCCTGAATCGCTGCAAGACCAACGAAGAGATCTTCGACCTGCTGCGCTCCTAGGCTCGGCTTGAACACGCTCCGCGTGATCGAGTGGACTCCGCCCCCGCTCGTGACGGCAGTCTGACCGCCGGGCCCGCCGGCCGTGCGCGCGGCGTGCGGGTCGCGGCGCTGTCGATCCTCCTGCTCGGCGCGCTCACCGCGCTCCAGCTCTGGCGCCTTTGTCGGGCCAGCGCGTCGGCGCCCCTCTGGGACGAGGCCGCGCACGGCTACGCCGGCGTTCGGGTGGCCGAGGCGCTGCGCCACCTCGATCCGCTCGCACTCCTCGCCGCGATCAATGCGCAGGTGGTGTGGCCGTTCGTCCACTCGCTGATGCTGGCGCCGGCGTTCCTGGTGATGGGCGATGGGCTGGCCGCCGCCGAAGCGCTCAGCATCGCGCTCTACCTCGGGACGGTGATGGCGCTGTTCGCCGCCGGCACGCTGCTGCACCCCACCCGCGGCTGGTGGGTCGGCCTGCTGGCGGCTTCGCTCGCTCTGATCGCGCCGAGCTACGGCGTGTTCGCGACGCTGGCCATGCTCGAGATGCCCGGCGCCTTCCTGCTGGCGCTGGCGTTCGCGCTGCACGTGCGCGCGGCCGGCGAGCCGCTCCAGCGCGGGCGCCTGCTGGCCGCGGGCTGGGCCAGTACCGCGCTGGTACTCTGCAAGTACAACTACGGCCTGCTGTGGCTCGTCCCGCTCGCGATCTGGGAGTGGACGCTGCTGCCGGCCGATCGGCGGGCCCGCGCGGTGACGTCGCTGCGCGAACGCATACGCTGGCGCTGGTGGCTCAAGCCGATGCCGCTGCTGTTCGCGCTCGGCGCGCTCGCGATCGTCGCGATTCTCGCCACGGGCGGCGGCGCCATCACCGTCGCGAAGCAGCGCCTCTCGTTTCACTCGCCGGGCAATCTCGCCTACGGGCTGTGGCTCGCGCTTCTCGTGTGGCTGGTCACGCCGGGGCGCGCGCGTCCCTCGCGGCTCGGGCGGCTCTGGCGCGGCTCCCCCGAGCGCACCCGGCTCCTGCTCCAGAGCGTCGCGCTGCCGCTCGCCGTCTGGTTCACGATTCCCTGGCCCAATCGGGTTCGCGAGCTGTTCGGATTCCTCGCCAATCGCGACAGCGGAGTGCCGCTGTGGAAGCCCGCCGCGCTGCTCTTCTATCCGCGCGCGCTCGCCGCGGACTATTCGCCGGCGCCGTGGGTGGGATGGCTCGCGCTGGGGCTGGCGCTCGCGCTGTTCTTCGACCGCCGCGGCGCCGGCGAGCGGCTCGCCTGGCTGGCGTTCGTGGTCGGCTTCGGCGCCACGGTGCTGCATCGCTACCGCGACAGTCGCTTCCTCTTCACGGTGTGCCCGCTGCTGTGGCTGTGCGCGGCGCGCGCGCTGGTCGGGCTGGCGGGCGCGGCGTTCGACCGACTGCCGAGGCGCGGGCTCGCCGAGCTGGCCTGGGGGCTCGTGGCCGTGGCGACGCTGGTGACGGCGTGGTTCGAGGGTCCGACCAGCGCGGGGCTGGCCGCGCGGCGACGCGCGTATCGAAGCCCCGCCAGCGTGGTCGCGGTGGTGGACGCGACCCTCGAGGCGCTGGCTCCCCATCCGATCGCGCCCGACGGGGTGGTGGCGGCCAGCGCCGCGCCTTCGCTCGCCGCCGCGGCGGCGGCGCTCGACACGGCCGCGGGCCCGAATACTCGGGCGGTTCTGCTCGGCTACTCCAACGTGCTGAGCCCGGCGCTGCTGGCCTGGCGCGCGCATCTCACGCGGCCCGAGCTCGGCGCGCGCGCGCTCCCGTCGCGACCGCCTGGTGCCACCTCACCGCTCGCGGCCTCCCGCTGGCTCGCGGCACACGCCGAGGTCGTGATCGCGGCGATCGCGGCGACCACCGACGCCCGGTTCGGTCGCGAATATCAGCTGGAGGTGAAGGGGGATCGCGAGACGCTGGCGGAGCTGCGCGGTGACGCTCGGCGCTGGAATCTCACCTCGGTGACCGACGTCTCGGGGTTCCGTGTCGAGCGCTTCGACCGGCTGCCCTAGGCCGGGCTCGAAGCCACCGCCCTACATCCTCTCGACGAACTCTCCAGTGCGGGTGTCGATCTTCACCACGTTGCCCTCTTCGACGTAGGGCGGCACCTTGATCTCGAGGCCGGTCTCGAGGATCGCGGGCTTCGAGGTGTTCTGAACCGCGGCGCCCTTGATGTTGGGCGTGGTCTCCTTGACCGCCAGCTCCACGAACATCGGCGGCTCGATGCCCACCACGCGCCCTTCGAAATACATGGCCTTGATCACCATGCCCTCGGTGAGATAACCGACGTTGTCGCCCAGCACGTCCTTCCCCAGAGCCACCATCTCGTAGCTCTCGGTGTTCATGAAGTTGAAGTCGTCGCCGGCCCGGTAGCTGAACTGGAGCTCGTGCTCTTCGAGCGCGGCACGCTCGACCTTGTCTTCCGAGCGAAAGCGATGCTCGGCGTTCGAGCCGGTTTCGATGTTGACGAGCCGCGTCTGCACCATGCCGCGCCAGTTGCCAGGCGTCACGTGGACCACGTTCGTGACGCGGTGCGGCTTGCCGTTGTGCATGATGACGTTTCCGACCTTGAGCTGGGTGGCGACGATCACGACAGAAACTCCTGGATTTCTAGGGTTGGGGCCCGAATGGGCGGATCTGGGGAGGCGAGTCGCCTACCGAGGAAGCGGCATAGTGTAGCAGGCCGCGGTGCCTTCGAGCACCACGGTGCCGTCGTCGCGAATCACCCGCGTCTCGAGCTCGGTGATGGGTTTGTCGTCACGCACCTTCGTGACTCTCACCTCGCCGGTGATGGTGTCGCCGGGCCGCACCGGCGCCTTGAAGTCCCAGCGCACGCTCAGGAAGACCGTTCCCGGGCCCGGCAAGTCCTCGGCCACCACCGCGTTGAGGATGGCGCTCGTCACGCCGCCTTGCACCACAATCCCGCCAAAGCGCGTGGCGGCGGCGGCGCGCTCGTCGTAGTGCAGTGGATTGCGATCGCCGCTGATCTCGGTGAAGAGCTCGATGTCGCGGGCTTCGACGCGGCGCGAGCGCCGCGCGATCTGGCCGACGGCCGGCATGCCGTTCGGCCACACCGCCGGGCTCTGGCTCATTTCCCCTCCGCCAGCGCCGGCCAGTCGATGGTCACCGACGCCGCGGCGTCGCGCTTGGCCGCGCCCGGTCGCAGCATCAGGAAGCGATCCGACGAGCGGGCGTAGCCCCAAGACGGCGTGTCGAGCTGCGGCGCCTCCATGCGGAACAGCGTGCGCACGTCTGCCGCGCGCGGCGTCGGCCCGGACAGGATCGTCATCACGCCGATCGAGCGTTGATCGGGACCGAGGCGAGTGCCGGCCTCGAGCGTCACGCGTTCACCGGCGCGTCACCAGCGCCTGGAAGTCGGTGTTGATCTCGAGGATCCCGGCGCCCTGGGTCTGCTCGGGGACCACCAGAAAGAAGCGCTCGCCGGCGGCGTCGCAGCTCCAGCTGGAAGTACTCGGGTCGAACGCGCGCGTCGGAAGCGTGAAGAGCTTTTGCGGAGTTCCGGCCTGGAAGCCGCTTCGCGTGTCGATCTCGGCCGCCATCAGATTCCCTTCGAGCGATTCGTAGACCAGTTCGTGGCCGCCACGTGTCCAGCGAGGAAGGATTCCGGTGGTGGTCGAGATCTGCCAGCGGCCCGGGGTCTCGCCCAGCGACTCCACGAACACCTGCGGGGCGTTGCCGTTGGCGATGGTGACCGCCAGCCAGCGGCCATCGGGAGAGATCTGCCCGTGCGCCTGGGTCGCGCTGGAATCCGCCAGCGGCCGCGGGACGCGGTCTTTCCCCTCGGCGGGCAGGATCCAGGTCCGGAACGCCGAGGTGAAGCACAGCAGCCTCGATCCCGCGGGCGACCACTGGCTGAGCGATGCCGTGAATTCCCTGGGAAGCACGATGGAATCCACCGCCCCGAGACCATCCGCGGACGCAATCCGGAACTGGGTCTCGCCCGAGGCGGTCCGTGCCGCGTAGGCGAAGCGGTGCCCGTCCGGTGACCAGACCGGCGTCGAGGCGTGCCCGTCGGTGAAGGTGAGGCGCGTGTCGGTGGAGCGGCTGGTGTCGTAGACGAAGATCTCGCCGTCGCGCCCGAAGGCTCCTCCCCTTCGCTGATAGAGCACGTAGCGCCCGTCGGGCGAGGGCTGCGGATTGACGACGGTGCCCGACACCAGCGCGTCGCCCGAGCGCGTGCCGTGGCGGTCACCGATCTGCAGCCCGTTCAGGTCCCCCCCGGCGATCCGGGCCAGCGCGAGAATCCCGTTGTTGGAGATCGAAAAGTGTCCCTCCGACGATCCGGTCCGCAGGTCGTCCACGATCGTGATCGGCTCCCCGGTGAGTCTGGCGGCGCCGACGTCGAGCTTCTGAGCCAGCAGGCTCGACCCCTTCACGTACAGGACCCAGCCGCCCGGCGCGTATTCGACGCGGCCGTCGGACTGGCCGAGCTTCTTCGATTCCAGACTTCCGATCCGGCCGAGCCTAATGTTGCCGCCGTTGCCACCCGAGCCGCCGATGAACAGGAAGTGTTCGCCGTCGGGCAGGAAGCACGGCCAGGCGCTGGTCGTTTCGCCGTCGGCGCGAACGATGCGTGAAGCGGGTTTCAGCTCACCGCCGCCTGCCGGCACGACGCGCAGCGAATCATTGGCGTGGCCATCCATGAGGATCAGCCCTTTCGAGCCCCAGCTCAGGTCCGCGCCGCCGTTGGCGGCGCAGATCAGGGTGGGCGAGCTGCCGGCGATCGTCACGCGTTCCATCTTGTCGCCGACCACGAAGGCGATCTCGCGGCTGTCGGGCGACCAGTAGACGCGATTGGCGCCCTCGGTTCCGGGTATCGCTCGGGCCTCGATGTCGTTCAGTGGGCGAAGATAGGTGCGGGTGTTTCCGCTCGAGTCCGGGGCCACGAACAACAGCTCGCGACCATCGGGCGAGATGCGCGGCCAGAACATCTCGGCCACGTGAGGAATCGAGCCGATGCGGAAGCGGATCGGCGCCGGCTTCGCGTGCGCGAGCGGCCAGAGCCAGGCGGTGACGCCGATCGCGGCCAGGATCGCGGCGACAGCCACCGCCCACGCGAGCGGCGAGCCCCCGCCGCGCGCGCGCGCGGCCCCCAGCGCCGGGATCACCGACGCGGCGACGCTGGTCGCGGACAGACCCGCGCCCTCGGCGATCGCCTGCAGGTGGAGCTTCACGTCGTGTGCGGTCTGGATGCGCTCGTCGGGCTCCTTGGCGAGACAGTTGCGAATCAGCCGCTCGATGCCGTGCGGCGGTCCGCCGAGCGCAGCGGCGCCCGACGGCGCCTCGCCGACCGCGGCCGGCTCGCGCTCGAGGATGGCCGCGATCAGCGAGGCCTGGCTGCGGCCCTCGAAGGCGCGCCGGCCGGTGGCCATTTCGTAGAGGACGCAGCCCAGCGCCCAGATGTCGCTGCGCGCGTCGGCCTCGCGGCCCTCGAGCTGCTCCGGAGACATGTATTGAAAGGTGCCGAGCAGCGTGCCCTCGGTGGTCAGGGCTCGAGCCAGGGTCGGCGACTGAGTGAGTCCCGCGGCCGCGCCCGAGCCCGCGGCTCCGGTAACGCCGCCGGCGCGCGACAGACCGAAGTCCATCAGCTTCGCGCCGTTTCGCGTGATCATGACGTTGGCAGGCTTCAAGTCGCGATGGATCACGCCGGCGCGATGCGCGCGATCGAGCGCGTCGGCGATCTGGGTGGCGAAGCGCAGCAGCTCGGCCGGCGCGAGGGGGCCGCGGCGAAGGCGCTCGGCCAGCGTCTCGCCCTCGATCAGCTCCATCACCAGGTAGTCGGATTCTCCCGCTCCGGCTTCGGCCGGCGCCCGCCCGACGTCGAACAGCGTGCAGATGTTCGGGTGATTGAGTCCCGAGACAATCTTCGCCTCGCGCTCGAATCGGGCCCGCACTTCCGGCTCGGCCGACAGGTGGAGCGGAAGCACCTTGACCGCCACCTCGCGGCCAAGCCGCGTGTCGCGCGCCCGATACACCTCGCCCATGCCGCCGCTCCCCAGGGGGGCGACGATTTCGTAGGGACCGAGGCGGCTGCCGGCGGAGAGCATGGGCGAAGGTCGCAGTCTAGCGCGCGGCGAGCCGGCGCTTCAGCTCGTCGGTCCAGCCGAACACCAGGTTGACCGCGCTGCCGCCGCCGGTTTCGTGGGGACCGCGCAGTTTGGCGAGAAAGGTTCCATCCGGCATCACCGAGCCATCCAGGACGCCGATCTCGTCGAGGTTGCACCAGTCGCGCGCCGGATGGATCCCGGCCGTGGGTGGACTCCCGACTTCCATCACGTACAGGTGGCGGATGTCGGGACTGCGATAGGCGAGCCGGCCTGGCGCGAGCCACTCGGGCACTCCGCCCCCGCCATCGGTGAGCCGGATCGCGGCGCCGAGGCTGCCCTCGGGATGGAAGGGCGCGACGTAGATCTCGTCGCGCCCCGATTCGTCGCTCTGATACGCGAGCCAGCGACCGTCGGCCGACAAGGCGCCCGTGCCCGCCGCTTCGGAGCCGGCGGTCAGCTTGCGCACGGCGACCACGGAGTCCGCGGAGGTCGAGAGTCTTGCCGCGTAGAGACCGTTCAGGCGGCCATTGGTCACTCGCGTCAGGATCAACCATTCGCCGTCCGGCGACCACTGATCGATCGCGTACTGGTCTTGCGACGAAGGATCGGGGATCACGAGACGCCCGGGGCCTCCCGATTCCAGGTTCATGATGTAGGTGCCGTCACTCGAATCGCGCCCGACCCGCCAGTACGCGAGATGGCGACCGTCCGGCGAAGGATGGGGCAGCGTGCAATCCGCGTTCGGCTCGGCAACCACCTTGCGCAACCCCGCGCGCTCCAGGTCGCCCATCCAGATCTCGTCGATGCCGGCGGCGTTGGTGGCGGGAATGAAGAATGTCTTCCCGTCGCGGGCCGGCACCGGATACCGCTGGTAGGGTCTCGGCTCGGTCGAAAGCTTTCGCAATCGGCCTTCGGCGTCGACGATGCCGATGCGGCGCTGATCCCCGACCGCGCCCCCCGGCGGATAGATCAGAGTGCCCTCGCGATCGAGCAGGAAGTAGCCGGGATAGTAGGAGAAAGGCGCCCACAGTCCGCTTGCGACAGCGACCGGGGCGCCGGCCACCTTGAGCCGGCTCGCGTCGAAGGGCGCCGCGAGCAGCACCTCCCCGCGCGAGAACAACAGCTCGCCGCCCGGCGCGAGCGCCGAAAAACCGCCCTCCTGGCCGAACGTCACCAGCCGGTTCTTCGCGAGATCAAGGGCGCCGATTTGAACGCTCCAGCCCCGTTGCTCGTAGATCGCCGCGCGCAGGAAAACCATGCGGTCGCCGGGCGCCGGCTTCTCCAGCTCCACGCTGGCGCGCAGGTCCCCGCGGTCCACCTTCGATTCGACCGTGGCACCGCCGCTCGCCGGGATCCGCCACATCTTCGTCCCAGGTTGGTCCATCACCACGATGTCTCCATTGGAGAGCAAGGCGAACGAGTGCCAGGCGGGGTCCCAGGCCGACACCGTGATGGGCGGTGCGCTCCCGTCGAGCGGAATCCTTGCCAGCCGGCGGTCTGGCGAGTTCGGGGCCACCTGTCCCACGAACACGATCCAGCGGCCGTCGTTCGTGATGCGGAGACTGGTGACGCCTTCAGTGCCCGGAACCAGGTGGGGAGTGAAATCATCGAGGGAGCGCACGTAAATGCGCAGCGAGGGGTTGTCGACCTCCGAGGCGCGCCGGCAGATCAGCACCATGGCGCGCTTCGTCGCGCTCCAGTCGCCGTCCTGAATGCTGAGACTGTCGGGAATGTCCATGGTCAGCTGGGCGGTGGTGGGGCCCCCCGCGAGGCGACCGCCGCGAGCCATCCAGGCCGACCCGCCACCGATCAGAACCCCGGCCAGCAGCGCCGCCCACGCGGTCACGAGTCCGCGCCGCCGCGCGGCCGCTTGCGCCCCGGCGGCCGCGCGCACCGCGCCGCTGCCGAGCGCGCGCTCGCGCTCGATCGCGATGCGCGCGTCGCCAATGTCACGCAGTCGCTGGCGCACGTCCTTCTCGAGGCAGCGCTGCAGCAGCTCGCGGATGCTGGCCGGCGTCCCGGCGGGCAGCGCGCTCCAGTCGGGGTCGCGCTCGAGGATGCGTGCGATCAGGTCGGAAACCGTCTCGCCCTGAAAAGTCTGCCGCCCGGTCAGGCATTCGAACAGCACGCAACCGAACGACCAGATGTCGGTGCGCTTGTCGACCGCGCGGCCGCGCGCCTGCTCGGGGCTCATGTAGGCCGCGGTTCCGAGCACCACCCCGGCGGCCGTGCCGGCGTAGGTAACGGTCGGCGAGATCGAAAGCGAGGGATCCGACATCGAAGCCGATGCGCCGCCCTTGGCAAGCCCGAAGTCGAGCACCTTGATCGCACCGCTCGAGGTGCGCATGACGTTGCCGGGCTTCAAGTCGCGGTGCACGATGCCGCTCTCGTGCGCGGCCTCGAGCGCCGAGGCCACCTGCGAGCACACTTCGAGCGCCTCCGCGATCGGCAGCGGTCCGCGCGAAAGGCGCTGCGCCAGGGTCTCGCCCTCGACGAACTCGAGCACCAGGTAGCGCTGGCCATCGACTTCTTCGAGGCCGTAGATCGCGCCGATGTTCGGGTGGTTCAGCGAGGCGAGCAGCTTGGCTTCGCGGTCGAATCGCGCCAGGCGTTCCGGGTCCTGCGCCACACCGGCGGGCAGCGCCTTGATGGCGACGTCGCGGGAAAGCCGCGAGTCGCGGGCGCGATAGACCTCGCCCATGCCGCCCGCGCCGAGCGGGGCGATGATTTCGTAGGAGCCGAGGCGTGTGCCGGGAGCGAGCATGGGGTTCGCCCCGGAACGCGACGCGCGCAAGTCCCGAGGCCGCGCGACGCTAACAGCCCGCGCCCGCGCGGCCAAGCCGGCGCGCCACGCATGGGGCGCGACACGCCGGTCACGTCATTTGGGCTCCCCGAGCTTCCGACCCGTCCGCCCGTCGGTCCCGCGGCCCTCGCGCGGGGTTGGCATCCGACGATCAGTTAGGCGCAGCGTCCCGAGGAGCTCCCGGTCATCCCTTTGGCTGTGCCGGGGATGTTCGATTGCTGCGTTGGCGTCGACGGTCCGACCTGCGGAGTATCCAGCGGATACACCTCGGCCGGACCGTCGATTCCGCCTTGCACTCGAACGTCCCAGGCACAGCCACTACGACTGCCTAGTTTCCCGGCACCGCGAACACCCCTCCGCGCGCGGCCGGGCTCGGCGTATCCGCCTCGCGTCCCGCCTCGAGCGCGCGCTTGATGCGGGCGCGGGTCTCGAGGAAGTGCGCCCGAGTATAGTCCCCCAGCGCGGCCTTGCCCGCCATCGCCTGGGAAATGCGGCCGTCGATGCGCGTCAGCTGGAGCCGCGCCAGCGAACGCGCGTCGTCGGGCCCGCCCGGCACGCCGTCCACCACCATGGTCGCCAGCCGGTCCACGTAGTAGCGCTGCAGCTCGCGGCGCGGGCTCGGCCCCTCGAGCGCCTTGAGGCCCGCGGCTTCCGCTCCCACCTCGCCCCAGGTGGCGCGGGTCAGCCGGTCGAACAGCTCCGACATGCGGAACGCGTCCGCGGTGTGCGACTCGGCTTCGCGCAGCCTGGCCAGCAGCGGCGGACTGAGCAGCGAGGCGATGATGTTGCGCTGGATCGCGATCACGCGGTCGTTGAACGCGTAGTCCACGCGCGCGCCGGGCGCGAACGTGCTGGGCAGGCCCCAGTGCGTCCAGCGATCCGCCACCATGCGGTTGAGGAGCGGGCGCGGAACGTCGAACGCATTGACCGAGAGCCCGCGCTGTGCCAGGAAGTCGAGCGCCTCGCGCTGGCGAGCGGCGGGCACCGGCATGAGCGGGTCCCTGGCGCCCGGCTGTCCGCGCAGGCTGCGCGACACGTACTGGCCGCCGACGCACTTGATCGCCATGCCGAGGCAGCGCGTGTACTCGCCGAGCAGCGTGTCCATGGCGCGGCGCAGCACCGCGAATTCGCCCTCGGCGCCCACGATCGAGGCCTCGAAGTTGGAGTTCTTCCACAGTCCCGAGAGATAACCGGCGCGGTCCTTCGCCCAGGCCAGCGGGTCGTCGCTCAGGTCCCAGATGTTGGTGCGGGGGTCGAGCGCGTCGGCCGGGTAGGTGTCCTCGTCGGTCGAGTACTCGTGCCCGGATTGCGTGGATTCGTCGGCGATCTTCTGAACGATGGCGTAGTCGGCCTCGGGCGTGGCGGCGTCGGTCGGCGTGTACCCGTAGCGGATGTTCCAGACGTCGCAGTCGCCGACCACCGACGCGTAGTACTCGCCCTGCTTGCTGCGATCGGCGGTGAGATTCGGCGTGGCGTAGTCCATCACCGATGACACCAGCCCGTGCTGCTGCGTCCAGGACACGTCGTTAAGCTTCGCGAACGGCGTCGAAGTGCTGGAGCGGAAGTTGTGCCGGAGGCCGAGCGTGTGGCCGACCTCGTGCATGACCGCCCACACCAGCGCCTTGCCGACGTAGTCGATCGGCACCGGACTCCCGGGCGGCATGATGCCGTCCTCGAGCAGCCCGGTGCGCAGCACCGCGCCGCCGTCGGCGAGCCCGGACTGCATCTCGCACTCCAGCTCGCGCGGCAGGAACGACGGCCACGCGTTGGGAAGCGTCGGCATCATCTGATCGGCGATCGCCTCGGGGCCCGCGTAGCGTCGATACACGTTGCGGAAGCCCTGAATGAACGAGGCCTCGAACAGGACGTCGGCGTCGAGGATCTCGCCGGTCCTGGGATCGATGCGCGAGGGTCCGATCGCGCCAAACGACGGTTCGGTCGAGGTGATCCACCGCACCGTGCTGTAACGCACGTCCTCGGCGTCCCAGCTCGAGTCGTCGGGCGCGTCCTTCGCGATGATCGCGTTGCGGAAACCGGCGGCCTCGAACGCCTTCTGCCAGTTCTCGATCCCCTTCTTCACGTACGGCCGGTACTCGAGCGGCACGGTGCGATCGATGTAGTAAACGATCGGCTTCACCACGTCGGAGACCGCCGCGCTCGGGTCCTTTTTCTCGAGACGCCAGCGGGTGATGTAGCGCGTGAAGAAGTTCTCGTTGGCATCCTTGCCGAAGTCCTTCATCACATCGAGGAAGTAGCCGGTACGCGGATCGGCGAGCCGCGGCTTCATCGGCACGTCGGGGAGCTTGGAGAACGAGTAGTGGACGCCGATCGAGATGTAGCGCTCATCCGGCACGCTCGGGACGTTCAGGCCGGTGCGGTCGTTCGGCGAGTAGACGAGGTTGGACTCGATCTCCATGTTCTCGGGGAACACCTTGACCGAGGTGAGCGACGAGCGCTCCTTGTCGAAACGCATCGAGCGCGGGCCGGTCGGTCCGGCGAGCGCGTAGCGCAGGCCCTCCGCGAGATCGGAGAGATCGCTCACCACCAGCGGCGCCAGATCCACCAGCACGGACTTGGTCGAGTCCTGCTCGCTCTCGACTTTGAGCGATGCCAGCACCGAATTGCCGAACGACAGATCGCGCGCCTTGTCCATCGGGCTGCCGGCCGGCGCCGTGAAGCGCGTGTTCTTCTCGATCACCAGCACGTGGTCACCGGAGCGCTGGAATTCCATCAACCGATCGTTGAGCGGCAGGCCGCCGAGGATCTCGTTGCTGCCGATGCCGTGCGAGAAGCTGAAGATGCCGAGCACCGGCTGGTTGAATTGCGCCGGCGCGATCTCCATGTAGAGGTTTTCGCGCTTCCAGTAGAGCGTGAAGTAGCCCTTCTTCACCACCGCGTCCCTGGTGAGCTTCTTCCAGTCTCCGTACGGCTTGTCGGGGGCGGTGTCGCCGGGTTTTGCGGCCTTGCTGTCGGACTTGTCCGACTTCTTGTCGTTCTTGTCGGGTTTGCCGGAGGGCCGGCCGGGAAGGTCCTTGGCCGACGCGGATGCGCCCGCCAGAGCGAGCGCGAACGCGACCAGAGCGAACCAACGAACGAGCTTCATGGGAGTCTCCTGTTGGGGGTGACGGGGCTTGAGTCCGAGACGATAGGCAAAGGGTTGGCTCGAGAGGGATCGGGCGCGACCGGCGCGGCAATTGTGCGCACCGGAGGCCCCGCCCGAGCGTCGGACGACGCGGGCGCTCTCAGCGTCGGGCGGGCGACGCCGGCGCGCTCGCGCGGAGTCGCACGTGGGTCGCGGGATCACCGAGCAAAACGTAGCCGGCCCAGTAGCCGCTCGCTTCGCGACCCCGGGTACGGCGTGTGGCCGCCTGGGCGTCGGCCAGCGCACCACCCGCCGAGCGGCCGCGTTCGAGCGCGTCGTAGAAATGCGCGACGAACTCGGCGGTGGCCGCGTCGTCCACCGGCCAGAGCGTGGCGATCACCGCCTGCGCGCCGGCCGCGAGCCACGCCGCGCCGAGCGGCGGCATGCTCTCCCTGACGGTCGGCTGGCCCGCCGACGAACAGCTCGCCAGCACGCACAGCCGCGCCGCCCCGCGCAGCCGGCAGATACGGGCGGCGGTGAGATAGGCCTCCTCGTCGTCGCCGCGTCCGAGCAAGAATCCGGCGCGCCACGGCGCCGACGAATTCCAGCGCGTATGGGAGGCAACGTGGAGGATCTCGCGCCCT
This sequence comes from Candidatus Sulfotelmatobacter sp., assembly GCA_035498555.1. NCBI lineage: Bacteria > Pseudomonadati > Acidobacteriota > Terriglobia > Terriglobales > Candidatus Korobacteraceae > Candidatus Sulfotelmatobacter > Candidatus Sulfotelmatobacter sp. The sequence continues at coordinate 1,245 of DATKAB010000008.1, read as the reverse complement.
TCGACGCGCGCGAGCATGTCGTCGAGCGTGCGGTCACCGTCGTTCGAGCGGAACTCGCCGTGCGGAAATCGGGCGCGCAGCGCCCGGGTCTCGCTCTTCACGCCGTCGAGCGGGGACTTCGAGGGCCCGGTGGCGCGAGCCAGCATGAGAAAGCCGGCGCTTTCCGCTTGGCGGGCGGCCCGGCGCGAGGCCGCCAGCAGCGTCGCGGATGGAATGATCCCGAGCTCGCGGGCCCGCGAGAGTTCACGGGTCTCACCGGGCACGCGCAGCTCGCCCAGCGGATGAACGTCCCAGCCCCCGGCCGAGATCAGCGCGGATCGCGCCGGGCGAATCAGGTCGGCGACACCGCCGAAGAGATCGGTGCCCAGCGCCTCCTCCGCGCCGCGCTGGGCGTCGCCCTCGCCTCCCGGTTCGCGCGACTGCAGCAACTCGCTCAACCGCTTGAGCCGCGGCGACAGCCGGATCGCGCCGGCGGTGGTGGCAGCGAGGATGCGATCCCGGGTCACCGCCAGCACGACGGTGGTGTCGCGTGAGGGATAGATGTCGAGCAGCACTTCGTGATCGGCAAGGGCTCTCTGCAGCTCGTTCAAGCGGACGCGCGCGACCTGCGCCCGGGCCTCGGCTCCCAGCAGCTGCTCCTCGAGCGCCCGCGACCGAAAGTCCTGAAGAGCCGTGAAGGCCCGAGCTGCGCGTGCCGCCGGCGTCCCGCCCGCGGCCGGGTCCAGCAGACGCGCCGCGTATTCGCAGAACAGGGTGGCCGCCGCACCCGCGAACGCTTCGCGCCAGGCCGGATCGTTGGGCGCGGCGCGACTTCTCTCCCACGCGCGAGTCGCGGCACGGAAGTGGAAGAGCGCGCTGTCGCGCTGGCCCAGCGCGTCGAAGCCGCGCGCCAGCGCCTCTTCGGAACGCATCCGTGAGATCTGGCTCAGTCCCGCGCCGCGCCCTTGCAGCAGAGACGCTCGGCACAGCGGCTCCAGCGCCTCGCCGGGCCGGCCTGCCAGGAGCTCGGCGTTGCCGAGACTGTAGAGGAGCCGCGCGCGCGCCGGATCCGCCAGTTTCGGGTCGAGGCGGTCCAACGCGCCGCCGGCGATGCGTGCGGCCGAGTCCGGCCGGCCGGTCTCGGTCATCACCCAGCACAGCGCATGAGTGGCGTCGAGGTACGAGTCGAACGAGATCGAATCGGCCTGCGCGATCACGGCGCGCAGGGAGGCCTCGGCTTCGGCGGGTCGTTGCTGCAGGACTCGC
>DATKAB010000007.1 GCA_035498555.1 Candidatus Sulfotelmatobacter sp. | reverse complement strand
CGTCATTACGGCGAGGAAGCGACGCTGCTGCGCGCGCTCGGAGAGCTCACCGGCTCGTTCGAATTCCTGATCACCTACAACGGGCGCTCCTACGACGCTCCGTTCCTGCGCGGGCGGGCGGTGGTGCACGGTGTGAGGCTGGCGCTTCCGCCACGGCACCTCGACCTGCTGCACGCCGCCCGGCGCCGCTGGCGGGAGGATCTGCCGGACTGCCGGCTCCAGACCCTCGAGCGGCACGTGTGCGGGCGCTGGCGGACCGGCGACGTGCCCGGAGACGAGGTGCCGGGCCTCTATCACGACTACGTGCGCGAGGGCGATCCCTGGCGCTTGATTCCCGTGTTCCACCACAACCTGCTCGACGTCATCACCATGGCCGAGATCCTGCAGGCCCTGTGCGCGCAAGCACCTGCGAGGCGCCGGCGCGCCACGCCGCTGCTCGGCTGATCCGGCGGTCGCGGCCGGGCTTCGCCGGGGCCGCGCGCGAAGCGGCTCGCGCCTGAGCCGTTGACACCCCCGGAAAACGACTCCTATACTTTTTGCAGCAAGAATCGCCCGGTTGTCGTTCCATCGCCCCTTGGTGGTCTGTGATTTTCGATCCGTGGTCGGTAGCTCGCAGGACTTCCCCGGCAGGCCGTCTTCTCGCGTGAGTCGCCTCGGCAGCATGCGCTGCTGAGGCGTTCGTGTTTGTGGTTCAGAGGTTCGATCGCGTCCCGAACGGGGAGGTCAATATTCGCGACATGGCTACGGGTGAGGATCAGGTTCTCAAGTGCATCGAGTGCGGTGACGAGTTCGTTTTCACCGCCGGGGAGCAGGAGTTCTACCGCGAAAAGGGACTGACTCACGCGCCGACCCGCTGCCGGCGCTGTCGCGAGAATCGTCGCGCACAGCGCGGACAGCCCGGCGCCTCGGCCCAGCCCGGCTCCCGCGCGGGCGCGGCCGCTTCCTCGAGGAATCAGTTCGCGGCCACCTGCAGCAACTGCGGTGCGGAAACCATGGTGCCGTTTGCGCCCACGGCCGGGCGGCCGGTCTACTGCAAGGATTGCTATCGCCAGCATCGTCCGGCGCGGCCCGAACGCGCCGCGCGTCCCTCGCCGGTCTCGGCCGCGCCCGGCGCCCGCATGCAGGGCGCGGTGAAGTGGTTCAACGAGTCGAAGGGATTCGGCTTCATCCAGGACGATGGTGGAGAAGACGTGTTCGTGCACTTCTCGGCCATCCAATCGGATGGGTTCAAGACCCTGGCGCAGGGGGATCGGGTCGAGTTCGACGTGGTTCCCGGCGAGAAGGGCAGGCAGGCGGCCAACGTCACTCGCGTCGGTTAGCACGATTCAGAATCAGGCAAGGCTCCAGGCCTCCGCGGCGTGAAGGCGCGGGGGCCTGATGCCGATGACCCCCGGAGTCCCATGCTCGAAACCGAAAAGGCCTTCGCGTCGCTGAGCGAGGAGTTCGTCGAGGTATCGCTGCGCCAGGATCCGGTGGCGGCGACGCTGGCGGGTATTCACGACTACGACGCGTTGTTTCCCGATCATTCGCCCGACGGCCAGCGTGAACGAAGCGCATGGCTGCGGGATTTCGAGCAGCGGCTGGTGGCTGCCGTGCCGTGGGAGGAGCTGCCCACGACGCAGCGTGTGGATTTCGCGCTCCTGCGCTCCAAGCTCGCCGTGGCGCGCGCCGAGCTCGAAGATCTCAAGGTGCTGGCGCGCAATCCGGTGCGCGCCGCCGAAACCGCGCTGTACGGCGTCTTCCTGCTCATGGCGCGACCGTTCGCGCCGCTCGAGGAACGCAAGGAGCCGCTCCTCTCGCGACTGATGGCGCTCCCCGACTATCTCGAGGGTGCGCGCACCAGCCTCCAGCAGGTGCCGCCGCTCTATCTGTCCGTGGCGATCGAGGTGGCCTCCAGCGGCCCGAGCTTCGTTGACGAGGTGGTGCGGCAGCTGCTGCACGCGTTCCCGGGCGAGGCGGAGCGAATTGAACACGCCGGCGGCCGCGCGCGCGTCGGCTTCCTCGGCTACCAGGAGGCGCTCGAGCGCGACGTGCGCGCCCGCGCCGGCGGTTCCCACTCGCTCGGCCAGCGCTGGCTGGACTGGCGGCTCGAGCACGAGCATCTGCTCTCGCTCCGCTCGGCCGACCTCGATGCGCTCGGCCGCGAGCACATGGCGACCACGCTCGAGGAACTGGAAAACGAGGCCCGCCGGCTCGACCCCTCGCATACCTGGCAGGAGCAGATCGCGATCGCGCGGGAGCGGCACCCGGAAACGCTGCGCGTCCGCGAGGCCTATGTCGCCGAGGTCGAGCGCGCTCGCCGCTTCGTCGCCGAGAAGCGACTGGCCCCGCTGCCCGAAGCGCGGCTCGAGATCGTGGACACACCGGTCTTCGAACGCCCCACCACGCCCTACGCCGCGTATCTGGCACCCGCGCCGTTCGACGAAGAATCGACCGGCTGGTTCTTCGTCACGCCGGTCGACATGGCCAAGTCGCGCGAGACGCAGGAGCGCCAGCTGCAGGCGCACGCCCTCGCGGCCCTGCCGATCACCACGGCGCACGAGGCCTACCCGGGGCATCACCTGCAGGTCTCGATCGCCAATCGGAGCGGCTCGCGCCTCCGCAAGCTCGCCGACAGTCCCATGATGTGCGAGGGCTGGGCGCTCTACTCCGAGGAGCTGATGTACGAGCACGGGTTCTACCGCGAGCCCGTGAGCCGCCTGTACCAGTTGCGGGAGCTGCTGCGGCGCGCCTGCCGCGTGGTGATCGACGTCGGGCTCCACACCGGTCGCATGAGCTTCGAGCAGGCGGTCCAATACCTGGTGACCGAGGCGCTGGTCGAACCGGAGATGGCCGAGTCTGAGGTGAAGCGCTACGCGCTCACGCCGACGCAGCCTTCGAGCTACCTGGTCGGAAAGATCCAGCTGACCGAACTGCGCGACGAGGCTCGCCGGCGGCTGGGATCGCGGTTCGACTTGCACGACTTTCACGCGGCGCTGCTCGCCTCGGGCTCGGTGCCGCCCACGCTGGTTCGGGAAGAGCTGAGCGAGCGCCTGCCGTGACCGCCCGCGCCACCGCCGGCTTGGAGCGGGCATGGACCGGCATGGGCGCCGCCCTGCTGCTGCTGGTGGTGGGGCGGGCTCACGCGGCGACGGCCTCAGGCCCGAGGCCGGGCACCGCGAGCCATGCCGAGCCGCCCGCTGCCATGAGTTTTCTTTCGCCGGACAGCACACGGCTGACTGGAACCTGGTACTCGGGTCCGAAGGGCGCGCCGGTGCTGGTGCTGGTGCCGCGCGGGCGCCGGCCGGATCCCGGGCTCGACAGCCTGGCACTGCTCTTTCAGCAGCGCGGCTTCAGCGCGATGACCTTCGCGCTTCGCGATCCTGCGCCGGCCGATGCGGAAAAGGATTCGCTGCGCTACCTGATACTGGCCTCACGCTGGGTGGAGGATGTGGTCGGGGCGCTGCGCGCGGCGCGGGCGCGGTCCGATTCCACGATGCACTTGTTCGTCTGGGGGCAGGGGATGGGCGGTGTCCTGGCGGTCGCGGCGATCGCCCGGATCCCCGGCGTGTGCGACGCACTGGCGGCCGAGCAGCTCTACCGCACTACCGACGACGCGATGAAGCTGAACGGCACGTTCGTGATTCCCGAGGCGATTCAGATACGCAACCTGCACCTCTACCCGCCCGACGAGCCGATTTCGGCGGCCGCGCGCCTGAACATTCCCGCGCTCGCGGTCTTGACCGGACCCGACGCCGGAACCCCCAGGGATCTCACCCTGCAGGTGCTGTCGCGCGATCGCGGGCGGGTGGAGCGCTGGAAGCGCCCCTGGATCGCGACCACGGGCCTGACGCCCACGCCCGCCGATGCCGACACTCTGGCGGCGTGGTTCTTGAAGTGGACCCGCTACCCGCGCGCCCGCTGAATCGGTCGTGCTCCGAAGATTGCGGTTGGCTGGCACAAGCCCAAGTCGTGCCTTGGTTTCCGGCGGTCCACGGCGAGAATCAGGCGAGGATCCTGCGCCACAACCGGTAGCCACCCGCCAGCTGCAATCTTCGGAGCACGACCCACTGAATCGCGCTCACCGCCCTCGGACGACGCCTGATCTCTAGCGCGGAGCGCTTCTCACAAACGCCTCGCGCGCGAGCAGAGCCCCCGTTACCGGCGCCAGCGACGACTCGCCTGCACCGCGGTGGGCCACCTCGGACGAGGTCGCGGTCAATGACTGCGACAGGTCGAGCGTCGGTATCTGGGCGCCCCACTTGGCGTTCACCACGTCGATCAGGGCGTTGGCAATGATGCCGTGCGCCAGATCGGTCGGATGAACTCCGTCGAGGCTGACCAGTCCGCCGGTGATGAACTGGGTCGTGTAGTGGGTCCCGGCGAAGGTGTAGCCGTTGGCGTTGATGTCCTGAAGCAGGCCGTGGAAGTCGAGCACGCCATAGCCGCGCGCGGCCGCTTCGCTGCTGATCGCGGCGTTGTAGGCATCGACCGCGCTCGTGATCGAAGCGGCTTCGGCCGCCGACAGCACCACCTGATCGGGCAACGCGAGCCCATTGCCGGGAACCGGACCTCCCGAGAGGTAGGAGGTGTCGCCCACCGCATAGCCGTAGCCGGCCGCGAGCAGCGAGCCGGCCTCGAGCGTGACGAAATCGCCGGGCGCGAGCGACCCGCTCGGGCCGATCAGGAACTTGGGCCCGCCGGGGCCGATCTGGGGCTGCTGATTCCGGTCCAGCTCGACGATCGGCAGCGTGGTGAAGAACGGGATCGTGAGCACGTCGGGGACGGTGAAGATCACCTTCTTCGCGGCGGGATTGTAGAAGTCGAGCGAGTCGAGGGTCTGATGCAGCAGCCCCGCCCACACCGGCGCCGGCACCAGTGGCGTTCCCGAGCCGCCGGCGGCCGGGCCCAGCAGTTCGTTCGATCCGAACTCGAAGGTGATGAAGGTCGGACGCCGCGCCGTGACCAGCTGCAGCAAGCTGCGCGGAATGGTCTGCTGTCCCTCGCGCAGGATGTTGTTGAAGAACGAGGCGTCGCGACCGAGCCCCGGGTTGTAGTTGAGGCTCACGTCCTGCACGTCGGCCAGCAGCGCGCCCGGCACCGCCAGATCGTGATACGGGGTGGGCTGCGCGATGTTGATCCACGCGCCACGGCGCGCGTTGGTGGTGTCGATCACCAGCGGCGGTCCGAGCGACTGGATACGGAGGAGCGGCGGCCACCCGTCGAGGTTCACGTTGGGAATGGTGAACTGCGGCGAGCCGACCTGTCTGGCGAACAGATAGGGGAAGGACTGGGTCTGATGCCGCTGCACCAGCCCGCCCGACTCGAAACCGGCGGAGATGCTGGTGCCCATCGCGACGATGGTGTTGAAATTGGCGCTGCCCCACACCGCGATTGGCGCAACGCTCGGCTTGATCTTGGCGCATCCCGCCAGCGCGCCGAGCAGCGCGAGCGGGAGAGCGGCCCGCCGCAGGCGGCGTGAGAAGATGTCGTAGGTCGTCATGGCCGCTCCTAGAACTTCCAGCCGAGGCTCAAGCCCGCGGCGTTGACGTAGGATTTGTACTCACCATTGAAGCCATCGCGATTCGCGCCCTCGGTGCTGCGGTTCTGAACGAAAATCGCAAGCTCGTAGAGGTCGAGCGTGAGCTTGTTGTCGAGGAAGCCAAAGCCCAGGCCGCCGCTTAGGCCCTGACGATCGGCGTCGGGCAGGATCGGCGAGACCGATTCGAGCGGCGCGGCGTGCCAGTCGAAGTAGTAGCCGATCCGGTAGGTGAACTTGGTGAGCTGATGCTCGGCGCCGAAGCGGATCTGGCTCGAGCTCACGTAGTTCTCTTCGATCACCCGGCCGGCCGAGGGGGTCTGCTCGAGATTGATGGGCAGGTCTTCGAAGGCGTCCCACTGGGTGTAGTTGTAGTCGCCCTCGAGCGTCCAGCCCTTGCTCGGATGCCAGGCCAAGCCGCCCGACAGGATTGCCGGGAACACGATCGAGGTGTTGGCATTCTGATTGGGCGGCAGCGATGCGGCGACGGTGGCATCGAAGGCCGCGTTGCCCGAGTAGATCTGATCGAAGGTGGCCTTGCCGTCCACGTCGATCTTGACCTTGCTGGTGTAGCGAGCGCCCACCGCCCAGGCGGCGTTCGGCGACCAGAGCAGGGCCGCGTTCCAGCCGATCTTCGAGCTGCGATCACCCTTGACCTTGGCCTTCGCGACGTCGACCACCGCGCCACCGCCGCCCGGATAGGGGGTCTGCACCCGGTTGTTGAGCTCGACCGTGGTGCTCACGTAGTTGAGTCCGCCGGCGACGCTGATCTGCTTGTTGGGCGCCCAGGCGCCATCCGCCATCCAGTTGTAGCAGCGGAGGTCGGCCTTGGTGACGATGTAGCGCCCGGTGAACTGGTCGGGATTGTCCCAGCTGACGCCCAGCCCGAACGGAGTGTTGAAGCCGAATCCCACGCCCCAAGTCCCGCGGCCCAGCGTGGCGTAGGCGTGGGAGGGCCAGAAGGTCTGGTTCTCCATGGACTCGACCCGCCCGTAGCCGGGGTAGGGATTCATGCCGGTGAAGCTCGTGACCGGCTGCAGCGCCGTCGTGCCGCCGTACAGGCGCCAGCCGTCCAGCGTGGTGATGGCGGCCGGGTTGTAGTAGAGCGCCGAGGCGTCGCGCGCCGAGGCGGTCACCGCACCCGCCATTCCGATGGCGGAAGCGCTCTGCTCGTAGATGTTGTAACCCGCGGCCCTCGCTGCGCCCGGAATCAGCAGCGCCAGCGCGGCGGCGAGCGCCATCCGTCGGATGGTCATGTCGGGGTATCTCCTCCGAATTGCGTTCCCGGTGCTCGAGTTCAGGTTCAGCTGTGCCTGGCAGGCGGGCCAGAGTAAAGGTTCTGGATCATATCCGAAAACCGCTCGGAGACGATGCGCCGGCGGACCTTGAGCGTCGGGGTCAACTCGCCGGCCTCGGCGCTCAGCTCCCGGTCGAGCAGGGCGAAGTGCTTGATGGTCTCGAAGGGCGCCAGGCCCTGATTGGCGCGGTCCACCTCGGCCTGGTAGAGGGCCCGGACCTCGGGCCGCGCGATCAGGTCCTGCTGGGAGGTGAACGCCCATCCGCGCGCCCGGGCCTCGGCCTGCAGGTTGGCCAGGTTGGGCACCAGCAGCGCCACCACGTAGGGCCGCCGATCCCCGAGCAGCACCGCCTCGCTGATCCACTTGCTGATCTTCAAGCGGGCCTCGATCGGCTGGGGGGCCACCTTCTTGCCGCCCGAGGTGACCAGCAGGTCCTTGAGCCGATCGGTGATGAACAGGTAGCCCTCGTCGTCGAAGCGCCCGACGTCGCCGGTGTGGAACCAGCCGCCGCGCAGCGCCTGCTGCGTTGCCGGCTCGTTGTGGAAATAGCCGCTCATGATGTGCGGCCCGCGCGTCAGGATCTCGTCCTCGTCGCCGAGCCTCACCTCCACGCCCTCGATCGGCGGACCGACCGAGCCGGGCTTCTCCTTCCCGGGCGGATTGAGGCAGATGACCGGCGAGGTCTCGGTGAGACCGTAGCCCTCCAGCACCGGGATGCCGACCGCGAAGAAGAACTCGATGACCTTGGGCGCCAGCGGCGCGCCACCCGAGATGCAGAAACGCAGTCGCCCGCCGACCCGCTCGCGCACCTTGGCGCCCACCAGCCGATCGGCGATCGCGGCGGCGAGCGCGTGATGCGGGGCGAGCGAGCGGCGCTCGAAGTGGGCACGCGCGCGGCGCCGGCCCTGCTCGAGCCCCCAGTGGAAGATGGCGCGCTTGATCGGCGGCTCTTTTCCCGCGTTCTCCATCACCCGCGCGTAGACCTTCTCGTAGAAGCGCGGCACGCCGTTGATGATGGTGGGATGCACGTCGACCGCGTCGAGTGCCACGGTGTCGATGCTCTGCGCATAGGCGATGCTCATCCCCTGATGGAGCAGGGCGTAGAGCCCCGCCATGCGCTCGAAGATGTGGCACAGCGGGAGGAACGAGAGCGCCCGATCGGAGGGCTTGAGCTCCACGCGCTTGAGGCAGCTCTCCACGTCGAAGACGATGTTCCAGTGACTCAGCATCGCGCCCTTCGGCTCGCCGGTCGTGCCCGAGGTGTAGATGATGGTGGCGAGATCGTCGGGCTTCACCTGCTCGGCGAGCTGGCGATAGGCGCCGGAGTCGGCGGCGCGCAGCTCGGCGCCGCGCTTGAGCAGGGCGCGAAGGTCGCGATCGGTCGGCCCCGGCTCGGGGACCGGGTCCATGTAGATCACCGTTCGCAGCGCCTTGAGGTAGCCGGCCACGGCGTGCAGCTTCTGGAGCTGCATGTTGCCCGAGACCACCACCACGCCGCACTCGGCGTTGTCGAGGATGAAGCGGCACTGCTCGGCCGTGAGCGTGGGGTAGATCGGCACCGTGACTGCGCCGAGCCCCAGCACGGCGAGATCGGTGAGCGGCCATTCATAGCGATTCTCGGAAAGCAGGCCGATGCGGTCTCCGCGTGCCACTCCCAGCTCGCGCAGCGCGAGCCCCAGCGATTCGACGTCGCTCACCACGCGCTCGGTGCTCAGCGGTTCCCAGCGGCCCTCGATCTTGCGCATGAACAGATCGGGACGCGGGTGGCGGGCGACCGTCTCGTAGAAGACCTGGATCAGCGTTGAGGCCACGCGTCATCCTTTCCGTGGAGTCCGGAGCAGAGGGTTAGCATCGGCGCCGGACGTTGACAAGCCCCGAGAACCTGCGACAGAGTCGCTCGCGCTCCGCTCGGCCTGCCGGCAGGAAGGATCCGACCGACATGGAACTCATCCGACGCCCCGTGCTTCGGGACTTGGCCGCCGCGTTCCTCGCGCTCGGCCTCGCCACCGGCGCGGCGCTCGCGGTTCCCACCGTGTCCGAGCACCTGGCGGCCGGCGACGGCGCCTACGGGCGCGGCGACCTGCCGATGGCCGAGGCCGAGTACGACGCCGCGCTCAAGGCCGATTCGCTCAATTACCAGACGTTGTGGCGGGTGGCGCGCGTGGAATCGGAACGTGGCGAGGACGCGACCGGCGAAGAACGGCGCGAGCTGATCGTGGTGGCGGTCGAGCACGCGCGCGCCGCGGTCAAGGCCGCGCCCGACAGCGCCCAGGGCCACGTCTGGCTGGCGGTGGCGCTCGGGCGCCAGGCGCTCAAGGAAGGCCCGAAGACGCAGCTCGCCATGTCGCGCGAGATCAAGTCCGAGGTGGATCGCGCCCTCGAGATCGACCCCGGGATCGGCCGCGGCTATCACGTGCGCGCGATGTGGAATCGCCGAATCGCCAGCCTCAACTTCATGGAGCGGGCCGCCGCCAATACCGTGCTCGGCGGCGTTCCCAAGGGCGCCTCGATGGACAATGCGGTGAGAGACTTCCAGAAGGCGATCGAGTTGGAGCCGAACTACGTGAACCACCATCTCGAGCTGGGGCGCACCTACATGCAGCTCAAGCACTGGAGCGAGGCCCGCGAGGAGCTGAACACCGCGATCTCGCTGCCCCCCACCAGCAACCCGCGCGATTCGCACTACCAGGCCGAGGCGAAGACGCTGCTCGGCAAGCTGCCGAAGCATCCGTGACGAGGGAAACGTGAGCGCGGTCTCGGGATGGATCCTGGCGGGTGTCCGCACCCCGTTCGCCAAGGCTGGCGGCCCGTTCCGGCGCACGCCGGCCTACGAGCTGGGCCGGGTCGCGATCGGCGAGCTGATCGCGCGCAACGGCCTCGATCCGGCGGCGATCGACGAAGTCACCATGGGCAACTGCGCGCAGCCCGCCGAGGCCGCCAACATTTCGCGCGTCACGGCGCTGCGGGCGGGCGTGCCCGAGGCGGTGCCGGCAGCGACCGTCCATCGCAACTGCGCCTCGGGGATGGAGGCGGTGGCGTCGGCGCTCTATCGCATCGCCGCGGGCGACGCGCGCTGGGTGATCGCCGGCGGCATGGAGTCCATGAGCCAGATCCCGCTCCAGTACACCTACGAGTACGGCGTCTGGCTCGAGGGGCTGATGCGCGCGAAGTCGCTTCCGCAGAAGCTCGGCGCGCTGCTCAGGTTCCGGCCCGCGCTGCTCCAGCCGCGCATCGCGCTGGCCGAGGGCCTCACCGACCTGGTGTGCGGGCTCAACATGGGCCAGACCGCCGAAGTGCTGAGCCGCGAGTTCCACATCACCCGCGAGCAGCAGGATGCCTTTGCGCTGCAGAGCCATCTGCGCGCGATCGGGGCGCGCGAGAAGCTGCGCGAGGAGATCGTGCCGGTGTTCGCGCCGCCCACCTACGAGGCGGTGCGCGACGACGTCGGGCCGCGCGAGGGCCAGACGCTCGAGGCGCTGGCGAAGCTCAAGCCCTATTTCGATCGCCGCAACGGCACGGTGACGGTCGGCAACTCCTGCCAGGTGACCGATGGCGCGGTGGCGCTGCTGGTGGGGGGCGAGGACGCCGCCAGGCAGTGGCCGGGCGCGCCGCTCGGGCGCGTTCGCTCGTTCGCCTTCGCCGGGCTCTCGCCGAGCCGCATGGGTCTTGGCCCGGTGTTCGCGGCCGCCCGGGCGCTCGATCGGGCCGGCCTCGCACTCGCCGACATGGAGCTCATCGAGATCAACGAAGCGTTCGCGGCGCAGGTGCTGGCCTGCATTGCGGCGGCGAAGTCCGACGCGTTCGCGCGCGTCGAGCTGAAGCGCGACCGGGCGCTCGGCGAGATCCCGTCCGAGATCCTCAACGTGAATGGCGGCGCGATCGCGCTCGGGCATCCGGTCGGGGCGAGTGGCGCTCGGCTGCTGCTCACCCTCCTTCACGAGCTGAAGCGCCGGAACCTGAAGCGCGGGCTCGCGGCGCTGTGCGTGGGCGGCGGCCAGGGCGCCGCCTTCGTGGTGGAGCGGCCATGAGCGGCGTGTTCTGCGTCGAATGGGGCGAGCGGAGGATCGCGCGGCTGGTGATGGACCATCCCGATCGCCGCATCAACGTGCTCGACGTGGCGGCGATCGAATCGCTCGAGCGGGCGCTCGGCGAGCTGGAGGCGGGCGCCGAGCGGGCTTCGGCCGGGGTGATCGTGACCAGCGGCAAATCCGGCTCGTTCATCGCCGGGGCCGACATCGAGGCGATCGGCGCGATGACCGAGCCCGCCGAGGTGCGCGAGATCGTCGAGCGCGCCCATCGAGCCTTTTCGCGGCTCGCGGCGCTGCCGGTGCCGACGGTGGCGGCGATCGACGGCGTATGCCTGGGCGGCGGCACCGAGCTGGCGCTGGCCTGTGACTCGCGGATCGCGGCCGAGGAGCCGCGCACCCAGATCGGGCTGCCCGAGGTGCTGCTCGGAATCATCCCGGGCTTCGGCGGCACCACGCGCCTGCCGCGTTTGATCGGCCTCACCGCCGCGCTCGATCTGATCCTGACCGGCCGCGCGCTGGACGCGCGGCGCGCCGAGAAGGCCGGACTGATCGCGCGCGCGGTGCCCGCGGCCTGGCTGGCGGATGCCGCCGAGCGGCGCCTCGCCGAGCTGGCGAAGCGCCCGGCGGCGCGCCGTCGCGACGCCTATCGCGCGCGCGGCTTCGGCGCCTGGCTGGTGGACTCGACGCCGTTCGGACGGAACTTCGCGCTCGATCGCGCCGGTGCCATGACCCGCGCACGCACCGGCGGACACTATCCGGCGCCGCTCGCGGCGCTGCGCGTGCTGCGCTTCGGCCTCGGGAAATCGATCGAGGAGGCGCTGAAGCTCGAGGCCGGCGAAGTGCCGGAGCTGGTGGTCTCGCCGGTGTGCAAGAACCTGGTGCGCATCTTCCTGCTCTCGGAGCAGGCCAAGAAGGCGCCGGCGGTGAAGGGATTCGAGGGCCGGCCCGAGCCGGTGGAATCGCTGGCCCTGATCGGCACCGGCGTGATGGGTGCGGGGATCGCCGAGCTGGCGAGCCGCACCGGCGTGCGCGTGAGGATGCGCGACGTCAAGCCCGAGGCGCTGACGAAGGCGCTCCAGACCGTGCGCGGACTGATCGACGAGCGGGGCAGGCGCCGCAGAATGCCGGCGCGCGAAAAGGACGCGCAGATGGCGTTGATCCTTCCGGCGCTCGATCTCTCCGGCGTCGAGCGCAGCGATCTCGCGATCGAGGCGGTGGTCGAGGACCTCGACGTCAAGCGCCGCGTGTTCGCCGAGCTGGAAGTCCGGATGCGGCCCGAAGCGCTGCTCGCCACCAACACGTCGTCGCTGTCGGTGGACGCGATCGCCGCCGGATTCCAGCACCCCGAGCGCTTCTGTGGATTCCATTTCTTCAATCCCGTCCATCGCATGCCGCTGGTCGAGGTGGTGAGAGGCTCCAAGACCTCCGACCCGGCGATGGTGCGCGCGGTGGCGTTCGCGCGCGCGCTCGGCAAGACGCCGGTGGTGGTGCGCGACGCGCCGGGGTTCGTGGTGAATCGGCTGCTGATGCCCTACCTGCGCGAAGCCATGCACCTGGTCGACGACGGCTACGCGGTGCGCGACGTGGACGCCGCGATGCGCCGCTTCGGCATGCCCATGGGCCCGTTCGAGGTGCTCGACGAGGTCGGACTCGACGTGGCGCAGAAGGTGGCGGTCGTGCTGAGCGCGGCGTTTCCGGATCGGATGTCGGCGGCGGCGGCGCTCGACCGGCTGCTGGAGGCGAAGCGGCTCGGCCGGAAGAACGGCCTCGGCTTCTATCGCTATCGCGCCGGCCGGCGCGAGCCCGAGCCGCGCATCTCCGGGCTGCTCGGGCTGACGCGCAAGCCGCGCGCCGCGGTCGGCGAGGTGCTGGCCGAGCGCATGGTGCTGGCGATGGTGAACGAGGGTGCTCGCTGTCTCGAGGACGGCGTGGTCGAGGACGCCAACTGGCTCGATCTCGCCATGATCTTCGGCGCCGGCTTCCCGCCGTTCCGCGGCGGTCCGATGCGCTACGCCGACGCCGTCGGCCTGCGCACGGTGGAAGCGCGCCTCACCGCGCTGCGCGCCGAGAAGGGCGAGCGCTACGCGCCGGCGAGATTGCTGGTGCAGCTGGCGGGGAGCGGGGCGACATTCACGGGCCTCGCGACGGGCGCCGGTTCCTGAGCCGTTCGCCGGGTGCCGGCTGCGTGGCACCGGCGCTCCCTCGAACGAGAAACGAGCGACCGTCCCTGGCCGCTCGTGACGTGCCCAAACAGTTGCGCCCGGCGTGCCGGCCGGGCGCCCACTGCCGATCGGAGCCTTGCCCGTCTCCGACCGCTCTTGGAAGACCTCGCGACTGGTAGGTCGCTCGCCACGCGTTCGCATTCACGTGACGCCTCCTTAGACGCGCGAGGGGGGTCCGAAGTTGCAAGATGCCGGCAAAACAATCGCCCACCGCCGGCCCCGAAGGGACCAACGCGGCGGGCGGAGGTGTGGCTGCGGGCCGGGCTACGCGCCCGCGGGCCGCGGCGCGGGCGAGCCGAACGGCTCGATTCCGCCGTCGCGCGGGGCTGCGGCCATCTCGGGCGGGCCGACCGGCGCGGCGGTGGTATCGCCGCCGTCGCCGCGCTTCATCGGCGGCAGCGTCTCGCCCTTCATCAGGCGGTTCAATTCGTCGCCGTCGAGCACCTCGCGCTCGAGCAGCGTGCTGGCGATCAGGTGCAGCTTGTCCTGATTCTCGCGCAGCAGCTGCGACGCCTTCTCGTAGGCGCGCTCGACGATCTTGCGCACCTCTTGATCGATCAGCACCGCGGTCTGCTCGCTGTAGTCCTTGTGGGTCGCGATTTCCTTGCCGAGGAACACCATCTCTTCCTTCTTGCCGAAGGTGAGCGGGCCCAGCACGTCGCTCATGCCGTAGCGGCAGACCATGTTGCGCGCGGTTTCGGTGGCCTGTGAAAGATCGCCGATCGCGCCGGTCGTGAAGTGGTTGAACACCAGCTTCTCGGCCGCGCGCCCGCCCATCGCATGACAGAGCTGCGCCTCGAGCTGCTCCTTCGAATGGTTGTGACGCTCTTCCTGCGGCAGGTACCAGGTGACGCCGAGCGTGCGCCCGCGCGGAATGATGGTCACCTTGTTGACCGGATCGGCGCCCGGCGAGAGCAGCGCCACCAGCGCGTGACCGGCTTCGTGGTACGCGGTGGTGCGGCGCTCTTCTTCGGTCATGACCAGGCTCTTCCGCTCCATGCCGAGCATCACCTTGTCCTTGGCGTCCTCGAAGTCCTGCATCGTGACCTTCTTGCGATTGCGGCGCGCCGCGAGCAGTGCCGCCTCGTTCACCATGTTGGCGAGATCCGCGCCGGCCATGCCGGGCGTGCTGCGGGCGATGATGTTCAACTCCACGTCCTCGGCGAGCGGGATCTTGCGCGAGTGGACGCGCAGAATGCCTTCGCGCCCGCGCACGTCGGGCCAGTCCACCACGATCTGCCGGTCGAAACGCCCGGGGCGCAGCAGCGCCGGATCGAGCACGTCGGGCCGGTTGGTGGCGGCGATCAGGATCACGCCTTCGTTGGTCTCGAAGCCGTCCATCTCGACCAGCAGCTGGTTCAACGTCTGCTCGCGTTCGTCGTGGCCGCCGCCGAGGCCGGCGCCGCGATGGCGTCCGACCGCGTCGATCTCGTCCACGAAGATGATGCAGGGGGCGTTCCGCTTGCCCTGCTCGAAGAGATCGCGGACGCGACTGTTGTGGAGCAGCACGGGCTTCTCTCCGCCGAAGAAGGCCTCGTTCTCGCAGCCGCACAGGTCGTAGACGAATCCATCGAACGGCACGGCGCGCACCGAGCGCACGATGGCGCGCTTGCCCTGGCGCGCGCGGTCGCGAACCAGCCAGTGGCTGGTGCGGCCCACGATCAGGTTCCACGCGGTGGTCGCGGGCAATGGGCGGCTCTTGAGCACCCGGCCTGCCGGAGCATGCGTCTCGCGCACGCCCGCCGGAATGCCGTGCATCGCACAAAGCCAGGCCAGCTCGCGAATCAGCTGATGGCTCACCGAAGTCACGCTCAGCTTGCCCTCGCGCGTGACGTAGCCGTCGCCCAGCGCGTATCCGGTCAGAAACGCCTCGAAATGAGCGCGCGGCAGATCCCACAGCATCTCGGGAACGCGCTTCTCGTGACTGCCTGTTCCGCAATGGCGCGCGAAGAACCTTCCGAGTGCGGCCACGTGGTAAGTGATCTTCGTGCTGTGATCGGCGGTCGGAGTCACGATCGGCTCGACGCCGAAGACGCTGCGCATCCGCGCGATCACGTCGGCGTGCAAATCAGATTCGTGGGATCCGAACGTGAATTCGAGACAGCCGTTCTCGCGGCCTTCCGCCGTGTAGTAGCCGAACAGCTTCATCAGGTCGGGCGTCACTGAGACGCTCTCGGGCAGTCGCTCCGGCAGATTCGCGATCGCGCGCGGACGGTGGACCCCGCGCTGCCAGTTGCTCACGGTCATCTGCGAAACCCCGATCGCCGAGGCGATCGCGCTCTGGCTCTCTTCGCCGGCGTGGGCCAGCGCGTATGTGAACCGCGCTTCGTCCCCGGTCGCATCGTCCGCTACCCGAACCCGGCGCGCCTCGGCCTCGGCCGGGAACTCGTGTGCTCGCATGGAATGCGGCGTGCCTATCCCCGGCTGGAACTCGCCACGCATCTTGAGCGGCAGCTGCACCAGCTCATCACCCGACTTCAGCTCGCGCGCTTCGATTGCCTTCACGCCGTCGCGAGTGCGGATGAAGACGCTGTGGTCCCCGGTGGTGCGGAGGCGCCCGCCGAGATAATCGATCTCGTAGATCTCGTTGACCCGATGCCGGTACACACCGCGCGCGGGCTTCCAGGCGCTGCCCTTCACGAACTTCTTGGAAGATCCCCTGAACTTGGAAGGCAGCTCTTCGAAGCCGAGTGTCTCGAGCCCGGCCACCGGTACCAGGCGGCCGGCGTCGTCGCCGGCATAGAACGGGTCGACGAATTCGCCGATCGGTATGAGCCGCGTGCGACCCTGGTGGCGGACGAGCACGGGTGTGTCGCCGGTCACCGAAGCGCCCACACCGACGAACATTTCCACGAAGTCGGAGCCGCTCATCGAGAAGAACGGAACGCCGGCTTCTCCGGCGACCGCCTTGGCGAGCAGCGTCTTCCCGGAGCCGGGAGGCCCGAGCAGCAGCGCCCCCTTCGGAATCCGCCCGCCCAGGCGCTGGAACTTCTGCGGTTCCTTCAGGAACTCGATGATCTCCTGCAGCTCGAGCTTGGCCTCGTCGCAGCCCGCCACGTCCTTGAACGTGACCTTTGGGGCGCTCTCGACCAGCACCTTGGCGCGCGTCTTGCCGAACTTGAGCGCCGCGCTGCCCGAGCCCTGCATCTGGCGGATGAGCAGCATCCACACCGGCAGCAGCAGCAGGAACGGCAGCGCCGTGATCAGGAACGACAGCCAGTTGAAACCCGCCGATCGCACCGAGATCGGAATGCCGGGGTTCTTGGCCA
>DATKAB010000006.1 GCA_035498555.1 Candidatus Sulfotelmatobacter sp. | reverse complement strand
CGCGATGCCGGTACTCCTCGAGCGCGCCGAGTTCACCAGCGGCGAGGATCGCGCGGTGCAACTCCTGCCGTCGCTCTGCGCCAGTGCGCTGTCGTAAAGGCGTCGCCAGCGCGGGCGGCGACAGCGTCCAGCCACCCTCCGCATCTCGCCCTGCGAGCCCTTCCTCGAGCAACCGCTCGAGATCGCGCTCCCCGAGTTCCGGCGCGACGCGTCTCAGATACTCGATCGCACGCGGCCGCTGGCAGAACGCAAGCACCTCCGCGGCCCGCTGCGATTCACTCGGCAATCCCATGAGCCGCTCGAGTCGCGACGCTTCGAACCCCGCGGCGATCGGCACAGTGGCCAGACGATCGGCGTCCACGCGAACGCCGAAGTCGTCCTCCAACACGCCACCCGCCTGCGCGGCCGAGCGCAGCCACTCGAGGGTCAGTCCCGGGTGGCCCGCCGCGCGCTCCCAGGCCACGTCCACCAGAGCGGCCGGCGCTTCGACCTGCAGTCGCGCACTCATGAGGGCGCCGATGTCCGCTTTGGTGAGCGGCGCGAGCCGCAGTTCAGCCGCGGCGTGAGCGGCCGTCAGCAGGCGCTCGTCCTCGGGAGCGTCCTCGCCCGACACGCGCCGCGCGATCACCCACAAAGCCGGCGCCGCCTCGGCCGCGAGCATCAGGCGGCGCATCGCGCTGCGCGACGCGGGGTCGAGATTCTCGCTATCGTCCACGATCACGGCCGTGGGCGCGCCGCGCGCCGCGATCGCCTTGCACCATTCGCAGGCGCGCGCCACCAAAGCGGAGAGCGCCGCCTCATCGTTCTCCGCGCCAGGCGAATCGAGCGCCTCGCGCAGGCGCGACTCGAGCGCGTCGGTGATGTCCACGCGCGCATCCGCCGCCAGCCGCCGCAGCAACTGTCGCCACACGGCACCGGGCTCGGACGCCGCAGCCGCCACGAGGCGAATCACCGAGCGGCCGTCCATCTGGCCGCGATTCGCCAGTTCGGCGAGCAGCGCGCTTTTTCCCACGCCGGCGTCACCCCGCAGGAACAGGGCCCGGGCGGTCTTCGCCGCGCGGCGCCATTCGCGATCCAGGCGGGACAGTTCGAGATCGCGCCCGACCAGTCGCTCGCTCTGCAGCCGCTCGGCGAACGACGATCGCGCCGCGGAATTGAGCGCTTCGAGCGTGCGGCGCACGTCCGCGGCCGCTCGCGGCCGCTCGATCGCGGCCGGCGCCGTGAGCTGCAGAATGAGCTGCGCCAGTCCCGAGGGAACACCGACCTCTTCGAGCGCCAAGGCAGACGGCGGGCCGGCCTGCTGCCGCCGAAGCACCGAGCCGGCGTCGGTGCCCTCGAAAGGCGCGCGCCCGGTGGCGATTGCATACAGCGTGGTGCCGAGGGCATAGAGATCCGCCGCGGGGCTCGGCGCCTCTCCACGCACCACTTCGGGCGCGGTGAAACCGGCGGTGCCGCGATGGCCTTCGGCGTCACGGCCGCGCAAAGCGGCGAGACCAAAATCGACGATGCGCACGTCACGCGGCCGCCCGCCTGCCGGCGACGGCACCACCAGCACGTTCGATGGTTTGAGATCGCCGTGAAGGATGCCCGCCGCGTGAATGGCTTCGAGACCAGCCGCCACCCGCGCCGCCACATAGTAGAGCGCGCTCCAGTCGCCCGGGCGCAGCACTTCGTCGGCCGGCCAGCCCGGGACGTACTCCATCAGGAGGAAGGGCGCGCCCTCGAAGTCGAACCCCAGCTCGATAACGCGCACCACGACCGGATGGCGCACGCGCGCGAGGGCCTCGAACTCGCGCTGCAACGTGGCGGGCGGGGGTGCATCCGCGCGGCGTGAGATGCGCTTCAGAGCGAACTCGGCGCCATTGCTCAGGTCGAGCGCGAGGTAGACCTCGCCCATGCCGCCCTTGCCGAGGCGCTTGAGCAGTCCGAACCGGCCGGCGTAGCGTTCCATCACGAGCCCTTGCGGCGCCCGGTCATCGCACGCATGAGATCGGTCTCGATCCACGGCGCCGGTACTGCGCCCTGCTTCAGGAACGCGTCGTGGAATCGTACGAGTCGAAAACGTGAGCCCAGCTCGCGCTCGGCGCGCCGTCGCGCCTGCTCGAGCTGATTCAGCGCGAGCGTGGAGGCCGCAAAGCTCGGATCCGCAGCCGCGAGCAACGCGGCTCGCTCGGCGTCGAGCGGAGGGAGTCCCGCCGCACTCACCAGCCATTCCTGAGCGGCCTCGACCGATGCGCCATCCACCCGCAGCATCAGCTCGGCGGCCGCGCGCGCCAGCCGCTCGCGCTCGAGCGCAACGCGCCGCCCCTCGAGTGAAGCGCGCCACGCGCCGCGACAGAATTGCACCAGCTGGCGCTCGGCATAACGCGACCAGGCGTCCTCGCTCGAACGCCACCCGATCGCCTGACGGGTGCGCGAGACCACGCGCGATTGAGTCATCGCGAACAGACCGCGCCCGGGCAGGCCTTGGCTCGCCAGCAGGAGCGTGAGCGCTGCGCGATCCGCGCGCGGGTCGCGTTCGATCGCGCCTGCGCCTGTCCATGGCCAGCCCGAGAGATCGAGACGCGCGACGGGAGCGTGGCCCTCGAACGGCCCGGTGACCGCCAGCACGCCGGGGCACTCGATGGCGCCGAGCGGCGCGCGAACGCGAACGCTGATCTTCTCGTCCTGAAGCGGAGGGAACGGCCCATTCTTCGAGAGCAACGCACGCAGTGAGTCTAACCCGGCGCTCATGCTTTCGGTGCTGGGGATCGTGTCGGCCGGGGTCGCCATATTCGAATCGACCGGCGCCGCCGGCAGCTCGGCCAGAGCCTGGCGCGTCTGGGCCAGCAGCGAATCGAGCGGCGGCGAGAGCCCTTCGGAAACTCCGAGCCGCAGCGCCAGCCCCGCCGAATCGATGGGGAACGCGTCGAGCGAACCGGGCAGCACCTGGTCGATCAGGTAGTCGCGATAGGCGAGCAGGGCCGTCACCGCCTGCGAATCCGCCACCGCCGCATCGGCGATGAAGCGCGGCTCGCGGCACTCCGTGAAGGCGTCGGCCGGGGCCGTGCGGCACATCGTGATCAGCGACGCGCACATCTCGATGGCGAGCTCGGTGCAGGCGCGACTCGGCGCGACCAGGTTGAGCTGGGCGTCGCGCAGATACTCCGGCACCTTCGCCATGCGCTTCGCCAGATGCTCGGCGCGCGTACAGGGCGAGCCGAAGCCGCCGAGCAGGTGCCCGGCGAAGGCCGTGCGTAAGAGCAGCAGTGGCCAGCGGGGATCCTGCTGCGGCCTGCGCTCCTCGTTCAGCTCGCGCAGCTCGAGGTCGACCTGATGACGGAGCAGCCGCAGGTCGACTGCGTCTTGCGACGGCAATCGCGCGAACGGCACGGCGAGCAGGGACTCGCGCTGAGCCTCCAGCCAATCGCGCCTCTGAGAGAGGCCGTGCGCCGAGAGATCGGGCAGACGATTGTCCTCGACGTGATTGCCGAGCAGCGTTGCCTGCTCGGGGTGGTACACCATCCACCCGGCGAGGAACGACAGCGTGAGGCGCCGGAAGCGTGCGCCGAGGTCTTCAGCCGACGCGGCCCCGGCGAGGAGCGTGGAGGCCAGCGCCGCGATCAGAAGGCGCGAGAGGATCCGGCGCGTCATCGTCGTGATTCGCTCAGGGGCGCGGAATCACGTCCCTCACGAGCGACAACGGGTCCCCGACCTTGAGCGGCGAGGTGGAAAGGAAGGCCTGGCCGTACCGGGCGCCGATCTGCCAGCCCCAGTAGCTCGCGTTGGTGAGGAATACGTCGCGCACCGCAGGCAGGTGCTCCGGCCGCGGGCGCTCCGGGTGATAGAACTGGCTCTGGTGCGAGTCGAGCGCCGCCACCCAGTCGTCGATGTACCCCGTCACGTCGACGATGAAAGTCGGCATCGTTCCCGGCGGGAGGAAGTAGTAGTAGATCGCCTTGGCTTGATGGGGCTCGCCGGGCACCGGGGCCTTCTTGAGGTGCGCAAGGTTGAACGCATTCGAAACGATCTGCCCGGTCTTGTAATGGTCGTTGTGGCCGAGCCCGCGGCCGATGGGGAGATTGTAGTAGGTGGAGAAGATGACCTGCGGGCGATACTTGCGGATCACGCCCGCCACCTTGCAGCGGTTCTCGAACGTGTCCTCGACGCGACAATCGCCCATGTCGAGATTCTCGCGCACGTCGAGCTTCAGATGCTCCGCCGCCCGGCGGCTTTCTTCGGAGCGGATCTCAGGAGTTCCCCAGCCCATGTCCCCGGTGGTCATGTCGATGATGCCGGTGGAGTGACCGAGCGCCTTCATCTTGCGAAGCGTCGCGCCGCAACCGATTTCAGCGTCGTCGGGATGCGGTCCGAACGCGAGAAAGTCCACGGACATGGGGCGGGTCTCCGCGGTTGCCGAGTGTCGTGCGGCCGATCGTGCGAACAGTAGCCGCGCATGATAGAGGCCGGTTCCCGCCCTGTTCAAACGCGCCGCTCGCGAGCGATTGGAGTATGCTGGAGCCGTTGGTTTCCCGAGATCCAGAAGGCTCGCCATGGCGCGATCGGGGCGCGTGGCGGGGCCCGGCCGGCGACACGAGGAGCATGAATGCTCTACTTCGCCTTCGCCTCGAATCTCGATCCGGAACGGATGCGCCGGCACTGCCCCGGCCACCATGTGGTGGGACTCGCCGCGCTTCCCGATCATCGCCTGGGCTTTCCGCGTTACTCGCCCGAGTGGGGCGGCGGCATCTCGAGCCCTCAGCTCGCGCACGGTGAGAGTGTGTGGGGCATGGTCTACGATCTGGACGAGGAGGACATGCGCGCGCTCGATCAGCTCGAGGGCTTTCGGGGACCGGGCGACCAGCACAACGTCTGCGATCGCGAAATCGTCACCGTGGATCTGACGCGCCCTGACGACGGCTCGATTCCGCGTCGGGTGCGGCCGTGGATGTACCAGGCGCGGCCGTCGAATGCGTCGCCGCCGTCGCGGCGCTATCTCGACGCGATCCTGACCGGTGCGCGCCACCACCGGCTGCCCGACGAATACGTCGCGCGGCTCGCGATGATCGAGGTCGCGGCGGAGGCGGCAGGCTAGGGACTGGTCAGCGCCACCGCCCAGTAGATGAGCTGGCCGTTGATGCTCTCACCGTTCGGCTTGATCTGCTGCCTCATCTGATTGCCCTTCAAGCGAACCTTCCAAATGCCCGGCCTGGCGCGCGGGTTTCTGTTCAAGTACGAACTGACGCGACTTGCGCCAGAGCGAGGCCGAAGTCGAGCACGAAGGCCCGCCCATCGCGCGCCAGCATCACGTTGCGTGACGTGACGTCGCGATGCACGACGCCGCGATCGTGCGCGTAGCCGAGCGCGTCAGCGACCGCGATCGCGACATTCACCACTTCGCGCACCGGCACCAGCGATTCGCGCAGGCGCTCGCTCAGCGTCTGCCCCTCGATCAGCGCCATCGCGATCCAGGTCGCGCCGTCGGTCTCGCCGCTGTCGTAAACGGCGGCGATGCCGGGATGATCGAGCTGTGAGGCGATCGTGGCTTCGTGGCGGAAGCGGCGGCGCGAATCTTCGATCTGCGCCAGCTTCTCGTCGAGGACCTTGATCGCCAGCTCGCGGTCGAGTAGCTCGTCGCGTGCGCGCCAGACGCTGGCCATGCCGCCCTGTCCGAGCGGTGCGGTGATGCGAAAACGGCCAATGCTGCGGCCGATCATGTGCGCGCCTCCCTCGAGCACGGAGGAGCCAGCGCCGGAATCCGACGACTGCGGCCGAATGGCGGACCTCGGTGGGACGGTGGGGGACTCACCGGTGAGGTACGACTCGACGCTACGCCCCGCTTGGGCGCGAATCAAGACCTTGCAGCAGCGTCTCCACTTCGTCGCGCAGCGCGTGCCACGAGGTTCGGATCTCCGCAAGATTCGCCCGACAATAAGCTTCCGCGACGCGCGGGTCGCTGGCCGCGACCCGCGTCATGTCGCGAAAGGTCGGCCCGGAGAGGCCCCGCGACGCGGCGTCGGCGCCGGTCGCATGCAGCGCGCGCGCGATCAGGTAGGGAAGATGACTGGTGCGCGCGAGCGCCGCGTCGTGTTCTTCGTCGTTGGCGAGCAGCGGCGATGCGCCAAGCGAAGCGATCAGACTCTCGACCTCTTCCGGAATGCCGTCGTTCACCGGGCAGACCACGAAGCGAGCGCCCTCGAACAATCCGGCGCGCGCCGAGTCGAAGCCGCGCCCTTCGTTCCCGGCGAGCGGGTGTCCGCCCACCGCGCGCACGCCGCGGCGCGCCGCTTCACGCAGCGCGTCGCTCACGCCGGCGCGTGCGCTCCCCGTGTCGACGAGCGCGGCGCCCGGGGGCAGCGCCTCGGCGGCCGCGGCAACGCAGCGCGCCAGCTCGTCGACGGGGGTCGCGATCACCGCGAGATCGGCGGCCACGCAGGCCTCCGCGAGCGACGCGGCGGTGCGGTCGATCGCGCCCGCCTCCATCGCGGCCGCCAGCGTTGTCGCGTGGGTGTCGTACCCGACGCGGCGCCATTCCGGCCGGCGCGCGAGCGACAACCCGATCGATCCGCCGATCTGCCCGAGTCCGATGATCGCCAGCGTGCGCGCCGGCTTTGGATCGCCGTCGCTCGCCGACGCGCGCGCGGATTCACCCGCCGCCAGGTCAGGCCGCAGCGCCGCCGCGCCGTCGAGATACACGGGTTCGAGCCGGCGTCCGACCGGGACTCCCGAAACGGTGAGCAGCACGCGCACCACGCGCGGCATCGCGCCGGGCACGCCGACCTCGACGGCGCCGAGCAGCGGCACGTCGTGCCAGCCAAGACGTCGGGCGGCGTGGGCGGGAAAATCCGCGTTCAAGTCGGGGGTGGCGGTGAAGATCGCGCTGACGATCTGATCCGCGCTCATTTCGTTGCGGGCCAGCAGCTCGGTGAGCAGCCGGGCGGTGCCGAACTGCACCAGCTCGGCGCGGTTGTCGGCGATCTGGATGGCGCCGCGGACGGCGGCGATGGTGGATGCGGAATCGGACATTGCTCCTCCGGCTGATGAGTTCGCGGAGGAGAAGCGAGAACGCCCACCTCCGGGTTACGGAAGTGGGCGTCGAACGCGCGACTATCGCGACGTCAGGTCGGCAACCCACCCCGCAAGGGGATGGGGTAGGCGTATCGGGCCGCGTGCGCGTTGTTGTTCATGAGAGAAGTGTAGAGGTCGCGCGCGCCGCGAGCAAGAGCTAAGTGCGTCGCCAGTCTGCGGACGACCTGCGGCTAGTGCGGCGTCCAGTGCGGGCTCGCGCGGAACAAACCGTCCACGAACCCGATCCGCCACACCAGCCACACCCCGAACGCCACCGAGGCGGCGCCGGTGGCGAAGCGCGCGGCGCGCTCGAACCGTGGCCAGCGCCGCGACGCGGTCGAGAGCGGCACCGCGAAACCGGTGGTGATCAGCACCATCCCGATCAGCGTGCCGAGGCCGAACAGCAGCAGGTAGCCGCATGCCCACAGCGGCTCGCGGATCAGCGACAGCACCAGCAGCGCGACCGCCGCGCTGCCGGCCAGTCCGTGCACCAGGCCGACACCGAACGCGCGCCCGGCGGGAAGCGGCGCCTCGCCGGCGGGCGACGGCGCGGCGCCGTGCCGGTGGCCGAGGTTGAACGCCCCGACCGCGATCAGCGCCAGCGCCACCGCGAACTCCATGGCGAGGCCGATGCGCGGCGGCACGGTGAGGTTGAAGGCGATGATCAGCGCGCCGACCACGAACAGCGTGAGCGTGTGGCCGAGACCCCACATCGCGCCGATCGCCGCCGCCGGCAGCCAGCGGCGCGTGCGCGCGGTGATCGCGGCCACCGCCACCACATGATCCGGATCGGTGGCGTGGCGGATGCCGAGCGCCAGGCCGAGCCCGAGCAGCGCGAGCCAGTTCATGCGGGCCTCGGCTCGTACATGCGGTCGAAGTAGTCGCGCACCATGCGCTCGGCGGAGAACTTCTGAACGCCCATCGCAATGCTCGCACGCATCATCTTCTGCCAGCGCTCGCGATCCCGCCATGCCGGCAGCACGTCGCGATCGAGCGTCTCGTAGAGCGCTTCGAGATCGCGGGTGTCGTCGCCGGCGTGCTCGTTGCCGATCGCCCAGCCGTTGACGCCGTGCTCGCAGCCTTCCGGCCACCAGCCGTCGAGGATGCTCAGGTTGAGCACGCCGTTCATCGCCGCCTTCATGCCCGAGGTGCCCGAGGCCTCGAGCGGGCGCACCGGATTGTTGAGCCACACGTCGCAGCCACGCGTGAGCAGCCGGGCGAGCGCCATGTCGTAATTCTCGAGAAACGCGATCTTGCCGGGGTGCGAGCGTTGCGCCGCCACCAGCTTCGAAATGATCGCCTTGCCGGCTTCGTCGGCCGGGTGGGACTTGCCGGCAAAGAGCAGCTGGACGTGGTGCTGTGAGAGCAGGTCTTCGAGCTGCGCCGTGTCGCGCAGGATCAGGTCGCCGCGCTTGTAACTGGCGGCGCGCCGCGCGAAGCCGATGGTGAGCGCCTCGCGGTCGAATCGTTCGCCGGTGCGCTGCTCGACTTCATCGAGCAGGGCGTTCTTGAGCTCGACGTGCGCGCGCCACAGGGCGGCCGAATCGTTGCCGGCGCGGCGGATCGGCTCCGCCTGCCAGGTGGCAACGTGCACGCCGTTGGTCACGTGCGTGATGGGCGCGATGTTGGCGACGCCGTCCCACATGCGGCGAGCGGTCTCGCCGTGCAGCGCCGAGACGCCGTTGGCGATGCGCGCGAGCCTCAGCCCCGCGATCGTCATGCTGAACGGGTCGCCGCCGATCTCGCGCATCTCGGCGCCCGAGAGCTGGAGGCACGCTCCCAGCCGGCGCAGATCCTTGAGCGTGTGTTCTTCGTTCCCGGCCTTCACCGGCGTATGGGTGGTGAAGACGATTCTCTTGCGCGTCTCCGCCCACGCCGCCGGAAACGACCAGCCGCTCTCCATGCGGTCGGCGATCATCTCGAGCCCGGCGAACACGGCGTGGCCCTCGTTGAAGTGATAGGTCGCGACCGGAATGCCGAGCCAGTTGAGCGCTCGCGCGCCGCCGATCCCGAGCAGGATCTCCTGGGCGATGCGTACGTCGGTGCCCGACTCGTAGAGCCGGTGCGTGATCCAGCGATCCTCGGCGCGCAGCGGATCGATGAGGTAGAGCGGCACATGGCCGTACCGGTCGGTGACGCGCACCGCGCAGGCCACCTCATGGCCGCGCACCCGCACACGCAGGCGCACGCCGGTGTCCTTGAGGAAGGAATGGTCGTACCCCGGGTACTCTTCGTAGGGGTGGCCGTCGTCGTCGATGTATTGGGCGCAATAGCCGCGCTCCCAGCGCAGGCCCACTGCGACCACCGGTTTGCCGAGGTCGCGCGCGGCTTTGATGAAGTCGCCCGCCAGCACGCCGAGCCCGCCGGAATAGATCGGGAACGATTCGTCGAGCCCGTACTCCATGCAGAAGTACGCGATGTGGGGGGTGCGGATCATGGAGGGCGCCTGGCCGCCTTACCCGCCACCGACTCTCAGGGACATGGAGAGCACCAGCACCGCGAGCACGCCGGCAGTGATGAGCGAGAAAGCCCGGTCGCCGGCTCGGAGGAATTCGATGAACGAGACCGCCACGCGCATCACCGGAGTGAGAATCAGAAGCAGCAGCCCGGTGGCGATGACGGACTGGCCGTCGCCTTTCACGATGCCGGCCACGAGGGTCGAGAGCGTGTGCGGGAATTCGGCGCCGCGAGCCGTGAGAGCCGCGAAGCGCGCCGGAGAGAGAAGCTCGGCGGGGTGCCTGGCGAACAGCACGACGAGACCCGCCGTGACGGTTCCCAGGCTGATGATCAGTCCGGCGCGCAGCAGCGTGCTCACGACGATCTCGAGCTCGCCCGGGCGCGCCGCGCCGTGTGGCGCCCTCTGAAGGGGCTCGCTCATCGCCCAAGCCCTTTGCCGATCATCTGGAGGGCGACGACCGCAAGCACGGCGACGAATAGGATGCGCAGCCATGCGTGGCTCGCGCGCGAAAGGAAGCGAGCTCCGATGGCCGCTCCCAGCACGATGCCGATCGCCACGGGCCCGGCGATGAACGGATTGATGTCCCCGCGCGTGAAGTAGATCGCAGCGCTGGCCGCCGCCGTGACGCCGATCATCAGGTTGCTCGTGGCGCTCGAGACCTTGAGCGGCAGCCCCATCGCGAGATCCATTGCCGGCACCTTGAGCACACCCGAGCCGATCCCCAGCAGTCCGCTGAGGAGTCCGGCGATCAACATCAAGAGCAGGCCGAGCGGCGCGCGGGCCACGCGATAGTACACCTCGCGGCCGAGGCGTTCGTCGAAGTAGCTCGAGTGCAGCCGCAACGCGTCGGCCCATCGGCTGGGCGGAACGTGCTCCGCGTGGTCGCGGAGCCGCTTGAGCATCGCGAACCCCGATCCGAGCAGCATGAGCCCGAACAACAGATACAGCCAGCGCCCGTGCAGGACCCCCGCGAGCAGCGCACCGCAAACCGCGCCGATCGTGGTGCCGAGCTCAAGCAGCATCGCGGCGCGCAGGTTGGTCATGCGCTCGCGCACGTAACCGGCCGCGGCTCCGCTCGAGGTGGCGATGACGGAAACGATCGAGGCGCCGATCGCGTGGCGGATATCGAAGCCGAAGATCAGAGTGAGGGCGGGGACGACGATGATGCCGCCGCCGATGCCGACGAGCGAGCCGAGGAATCCCGCCCCGAGCGAGATCCCGAACGCGCTGAGCGAATAGCCCAGCGGTGTCATCGAATGAGGCGGCGAATCGAAGGGGATCCCGCGAAGCCTCGCGGGCGGCTGGAGGACGCCGGCGCAGACACCCGGGTCGGCGCTGCTGCGGAAGGCCCCACGAACTCAGGCTCGAATGCCCACGGGCGTCTGGCCGCCGGACTCGTCCTCCATCACCCAGCGGACGCCCTTCGAGCACGGACACATGCCGCCGAGGCGCTTGAGCTTGGGCATCGCCATGATGCCGTCCTTCACGGTCATCGTGCCCGACTTCACCTTGCGCAGCACGTCGGCGAAGTTCACCAGGTCGCGGCTGGCGACGTAACCCTCGTTCAGGTTCTTCGAGAGATAGCGGATGTACTCATCGGCGTCGGTGAAGGTCTCGCCGTCGATGCCGATCATCTCGAACGCGGCTTCGCCCTTGCGACGGAAGAAGCGGCGGTCGGGCAGTCGCAGCAGGTCCTCGTGCTGGAGGCCGCGGTGCGAACCGCGGGTCTGCTCGAGCTCGGTGATCACGTCTTCGGCCTGCTCGGGCGAATATTCCGGGAAGCGCGCGCGGACGAAGCGCGCGTTGATGTCGCGCAGCATCTTCCGCACTTCCTCGATGTAGAGGTCCTGGGCCTCGCGGTTCTTCATGTCCTTGAAGCCGAACTTCACGTTGGTCTCGCCGCCGCGCTCGTCGCCGAACATCTCGAGTCCGCGCGGGAACCACTTGTTCACCGAATGCTGGACCGACCGCATCGACGCCAGCGGATCGCCGCTGCCGGCGCGCTGCGCGAAGCGCCGCAGGGGAATGACGCCGGCGGCGAGATGGAAGGCCTCCTCCCGCAGCATCGGCGGCATCGAGTCGGCCATCGGCTTGTAGGCGCAGACCTTCTGCATGGTCAGCTGGTATTTGCCGACGCGATCGATGAACGCCGCAAAAGTGATGTTGTCGATGAACGAGTCGTAGTCGAGATTGAAGGCGTCGAGCACGTGGTTGCCGGTGGTCATGGAGAGGATCTCTTCGACCATCTGGCGGCCGGTCACGCCGCCCGATACGTGGCTCCAATCCTTCGACAGCAGCAGGTGGATCATCTGGTAGCCGTGGCGCAGCTCTTCGGCCATCACCCGCAGCACCCACATGCGATCCTGATCGTCGTTCGCACGGTCGAGCGTTCCCGAATGCTGCTGGATCGAGCCGAACTCGGTCGAGGCCTGCGCCTTGATGATCGCCAGCAGATGATGCGCCTGCTCTTCGGTGAGCTGATCGGGCTCGAGGCGCTTCTTCTCGCCCTTCTGCTCGCCGATCTGGATCAGGTCGGGCGTGCCGACCTCGAGCTTGGCGCACAGGCAGAACTTCTCGTCGCTCGGGAAGTACTCCTCCCACTTCTCGAGGAGCACCGGATAGTCCTTGAAGTTGTGCCTGCTCCAATGCTCGATCGCGTCGTGATACTTCTTCTCGAGCAGGACATTTTCGACTTTCATCGTCGTGTCTTCCTCAGCGCCCTTCGGGGGCGTTCGAGATTTCCAGCGCCTGATAGCGAGACGGCCCGAAGCCGAGCGCGGTCAGGAATCCCGCCACGCCGGGCTGCTTCATGTCGGCGAGCGTGCGGATCACCGCGGCGCCCTGTTCCGAGAAGTGGCGGCGCATGGCCGCGAACATCTGGCGTCCCAGATCGCGGCCGCGGTGGTCGGGGTCGATGCCGAAGCGTTCGATCCAGCCGCTCGGCTCCTCGATGCCGAACTCGCCCGCCTTGACCTCGCCGAGCATGAAACCGACCACTTTTCCTTCCACTTCAGCCACCTGGGAGGCGTCCGGGTCGCGCCGCAGGTAGTACATCACCCGCCGCTCCCAGACGTCGGGGCGGTACGTGCCTGTGATGCGCTCGTCGATCCGGACGATGCTGCCGATGTCCAGCTCGTCGACCGGGCGAATCCGGATCTGGGCGGCGGTGTCGGGCAACCGATTCTCCCTGCGAATGGGGGCAGACGGCCTGAACCACGTGCAGGGTAGCAGCTTCGCGGGCCCTTCTGCACGCCGGCGGGCCGGCCGGAATCCCTCGAAAAGCGGCCGAAACCGGTCTCCCGGTGCAATTCTGTCCTTGCCGAAACCTGTACCGAGCCCCAGACTGGTTGCTGGAGTTGGCCGCGCCGCGCCTCAACCCTCTGCCCCCCTTGCCGTCCGCCGAGGTCGAGGTCAGGTCGTCCGAATCGTGCGATCCCCCGTGGGTGACGCGCGATTGCTTCGACATCCTGCTTTCCGCGCTACCTCGGAGGCCTCATGCACGCTCGCTATGCCGCCGTGTTGCTTGCCGCTTCGCTCGCGTTCGCCGCGGTTTCCGCGCAGGCCGCGATCTTCGACACTCCGACCTTCACGCTCACCGACGTGGGCTCTGCCAAGTGGACGCTCACCGTCACCGCCGGACCAAGCGGAGCGCCGTCCGGGTTCAGCGTCTACTGGATGACGCAAGCCGACTACGACGATTACGGCGACGTGTGGCCAAGCTCGCTCTCGTACCCGACGCTGCACTGGGCGCAGTTCACGGGCACGCCGACGCTCAACACGTTCGATGACACCGTGACCAGCTTCATCCTCGGCCCCAATCAATCGGTCCAGATCGAGATCGGCGACCTGTTCGACGAGACCGGCGTCTCCACCAATACCCCCGACGAAATGGACGCCAATCAGAACTACGTCGGTTGCGTCTATGCCAACAGCGGGACCGGCGGAACGCGCAGCGACTATTCGCTCAATGCGGTCGGCTCGACCATCGACAAAGAGAGCTGCGTCAAGACCCAGGGCTACTGGAAGACGCATTCCTCGGCCTGGCCGGTTTCGAGCCTCATGCTCGGCACCGTGACTTACACCAAGACTCAGCTGCTCTCGATTCTCGGCCAGCCGGCTGGCGGCAACGGGCTGATTTCGCTCGCGCACCAGCTGATCGCGACCAAGCTCAACATCGCGATGGGCGCCGATCCGACGCCGGTGTCTTCGACGGTGGCGGCGGCCGACGCGCAGATCGGAGCGCTGGTGGTGCCGCCGGTCGGCAGCGGCTATCTCTCGCCGAGCTCGACGTCGCACAAGACGCAGATTCTCGACGACTACAACAACGGCAAGTATCACGTGCGCTGTGGCACCACGCCGGCCAACGAGTCGACCTGGGGCCGCCTGAAGAGTCTTTACCGGTAGGCTCGCGCAACAAGCCCGAAACGAAACGAGGCGGGGGCCATGGGCTCCCGCCTCGTTGGCTTGCGGGGCGATCGGAGGAGTAAATGCGGCCGCGGACCCGGATTGCGTCGCGGCGCCCGCTCGCCGCTAACGGAGTGTCGCGCCGTTTCCGCCCGAAGCCGCCGCGGCGAACCGCTGGCCCGCGAGCCGGTGCACGACCTCGAGATGCTCGCGCCCCGCCGGGCGCAGCAGCCAGCGCCAGTGCGCGGGCAGGCTCTCGGTCTCGCGCGAGTGCCACTCGATGCGCTTCACGTCGCCGAGCAGCGCCTCGGCGAAATCGGGATCCACGGCTTCGCCCGCTCGCCAGCCGGCATCGGCCTCGTTGTCGATCGGTGGCTGACTCGGCTGCAGCGGGCCGTGATGCCGCTCGAGTTGCCGAGCGAGCCACGTGACCATGCGCGGCCGGAGGTCGGCCAGCACGTTGAAGCAATCGTGCGCGCCGCGCGGGTAGTAGACCAGCTCGCGCTCGCAGGTCGCGGCCTCGAAGATGCGCCACGCCTCGCTCCCCGGCGTGATCATGTCGTGCCCGCCGCCCGACACCATCAGCGGGCAGTTGAGATCCGGCAGCGTGTTCGCAAGCGTGATCTTGTCGATCGAAGCACCCATCTCCTGCTCGGTGATGCCGTAGAGATTGGCCAGCTCCCGGCGGAGGCTCGACAGCGTCACGTTCCAGTAGATGTCGGCGGCATACGGGGGGCTCACCGCCGCCACCGCGCGAATCCGGCGATCGTGGCTGGCCATCTGGATCGCAATATAGCCGCCGAGGCTCTGGCCGAAGAGCGCCACGGCCTCCGGATTCAATTCGGGGCGAGTCTCGATCGCATTGAGGATCGCGACGCCGACCGGCCGCGGCTCGGCCACCATCGACATGCGATGGAAGGTCTCGCCGAGTCCGGGCCCGTCAAACGTGATGGTGGCGATGCCGCGCTCGAGCAGCGCGTCCGACCACCAGTGCAGCTCTTCCTTCACCGCGTTGGTGCCGTGGAACAGCACCACCACGGGCGCGGGGCCCTTGATGCGCGGCAGACGCAGGTAGCCCTTCATCACGCGGCGGCGGTAGACCACCTCGAACGGCGTCGCGGGCGGATCGTAGAACGGCGCGCCGGCGGCGTACGATCGAACGCACGCCTCGTGCAGTGCGCGCTTGCGGTTGATATCGATGAAGAGGACGTACTGCGCGAAATTGTAGGCGGCCGACGCGGCGAGAAAGCGACGCCCGGCCTCTCGCGGCCGGCCGAGCTGGAGGGCGTCGCGCCCCGCCTGATCGTGGGCGCGCGCCAGCGATTCCCACTCGTCGGCCCAGGCGCCCAGGCTGGTGATGCGGCCGAGCACGCGTTCCAGATCCTCGGAGGAGACGCCGGCGTTGGTGAACTGGAGCTTGGCCCAGCCCGGCATCTGCTGCGCGAAGCCCAGTCGAAGGCTCATGCGCACGAATCCGGGGCGAAGGAACTGGCTGCGGAGGAGATGCGGCGCGAGGAAGTCGAGCCTTCCACCGCGGACGTTCACGGTCTTGGTCTTCTCCACGCGGCCCCTCCGGCCTCGTGCCAGGCGCGGAAGCGTGCGCGCCCGGCGAGTTCGGGGATCCGGCGCCGTCCGGAGCGTTCCGGCATTCGCGGGGATCCACGCGCTACCCTATTGGAGTGCACGCGATGTGCCACGGATTCGAGGCGATCTGCCTGTCCCGGGACCCGCTCCAGACGCCGGCCGACACTGGCGTTCCGGGCCCGCCAACCTCACAAGTTCACGACCGCCGCGGCGCGGCGGCGATTCATTGGAAGAGAGCCCCGCTGGGTGGGAGCCCCCGGCCGGTGGGGAATGGCGCTCAGCCTTCGCCCCGCGCCACCAGCGCGCGATAGGCCTCGCGCAGGCGCTCACCGAGCGCGCGACTCGGCAGCGCGCGCTCGCCGCAGCGCGCGACCGGCACCACCTCCTGCACCGAATTGGTGAGAAACAGCTCGTCGGCGCGCTCGAGATCCGCGCGCTCGATCACCGCTTCGCGTGCCGTCAGCCCGAGCGACCCGGCGAGCTCGAGCACGCGGCGCCGCGCGATGCCGGGCAAAATGCCCAGCGCGAGCGGCGGCGTGCGAATCTCTCCGGCGATCACCACGAACACGTTGCTCACTGCGCCCTCGTAGACCTGCGCGCCGCCGAGCAGCAGCGTTTCGTCGGCGTCCTGAGTGCGCGCCTCCTCGCGCGCCAGGTCGTAGGCCAGCCGGCTGCAGGTCTTGTAGGCGCCGAGTGCGCCCGGGTGGAACTCACGCTTCGAGATCACCACGCTCGCCGCGCCATTCCTCGTCCCGGCCCACAGCCGGCCGGCGAGCGGCGTCGCTTCGACCCACGCGCCGGTGCGCGTCGGGCGCCCGCCGGAGATCCCGCGCGTCACGGTGAGCCGCGCGACCGCGTCGGACAGGCCCTCGGTCGCCAGCACCTGCGCCAGCGCGTGGCGCAGACGCGACGGCGCCGACGGCACGGGAAATCCCAGCAGTGCGGCGCCGAGCACCAGGCGCTCCATGTGGCGATTCCAGTCGAACGGCTGCCCGCCGTAGACACGCACCGTCTCGAACAATCCGCCGCCATCGCGCGCGCCGCGATCGAACAGCGACAGCGCCGCGTCGGAGCCGCGCACCAGCTGGCCGTTCACCCAAACCGTACGGTCGGGCGCTCGCGCTCCCGCGGGAAGCCACGGAGTCGCCGACTTCATGCGTGCTTCCGCGCCGCTCGCGGGACCGATCGGCGGGCGGCTCACGCGCGCACCTCTTCGTGCGCCAGCGCGACCGGCCCCAGCAGCGCCGCGAGCGAGAGGCGCATTCCTTCGGCCTTGTGCAGGGTCTCGAGATATTCGGCGTCGGGATCCGAGTCGGCGGTGATGCCGCCGCCGGCCGCGAAATCGATGCGATCGCGACTCAGCAGCGCGGTGCGGATCGCGATGTTCCAGTCCGCGTCGCCGTTCCAGTCGAGCCAGCCGATCGCGCCGGTATAGAGGTGGCGCCGCACCGGCTCCAAGGCTTCGATGATTTCCATCGCGCGGATCTTGGGAGCGCCGGTGATCGAGCCGCCCGGAAAGCAGGCATGGAGCAGATCGATCGCGTCGCGCCCGGCGGCCAGCTGGCCGGAGATCGTCGAGGTCAGATGATGAACCTGGGGAAAGCTCTCGAGCGCGCACAGCTCGTCGACGACGACGCTGCCGGTCCGGCAGGCGCGACCCAGATCGTTGCGCAGCACGTCCACGATCATCACGTTCTCGGCGCGATCCTTGGCGCTCGCAAGTAGCGACGACGCCAGCGCGGCATCACTCGCGGCGTCGGCGCCACGCGGGCGCGTGCCCTTGATCGGGCGCGTTTCGACGCGCCCGCGGCTCACGCGCAGGAAGCGTTCCGGGCTCGCCGACACCGCCGCGAAGTCGCCGAGGTCGAGATAGGCGGCGTGCGGCGCGGGCGATTGCCGGCGAAGCTCTGCGAACAGCGACGACGCGTGACCGAGCAGACCTCGCGATACGATCGTCCAGCGCTGCGAGAGATTGGCCTGGAAGATGTCGCCGCGACCAATGTGCTCCCGCACCCGCTCGACCGCCGAGCGATAGCGGTCGGGGGTGAAGGTCGAGCGCGCTTCGAGGAGTGCCCCGGACGTCGGCTGGAGTTCGGGGGCACGCTCCGGCGCGGCTTCGAGTCGTCTCGCGAACTCGTCGAGCCGGCGCTCGGCCCGGCGCGCGCCCTCCGCGCCGGCGGCGGGAAGCCCGCTCGAGAAAAGTCGCGCGACGCCCGCTTCCGGCTCCCACGCCCCCACCACGTCGTAAGCGGCGAGCCAGACATCGGGCCAGCCGAGATCGTTGAGCGCGCGCTCCGGCAGGCGTTCGAGCCGCCGGCCGAAGTCGTAGGACCAGGCCCCGACCAGGCCACCGGTGAACGGCGCGCGTCCGGCCGGGCGGCCGCCCGGCTCCGGCGCGAGATTCCGCCGCCACAGCGTGATGGCCTCGTCGTACCGATCGGGGCCGAACGTGGCGAACGGATCCGCGCCGAAGTACCAGCGCTCGCTCGGGTTGTCGCGGGAGGTCGAGCGGAACAGAAACGCATGCGGCCATCCGGCGAGCGCGCGCAACGCGACCAGCGGATCGCGAAGCTCGACCGTCCGAACGAGGCGAGTGGGGGCGGAGCGCATGCCGAATCTTGACACGCTCCGGGACCGGTGCCAACGTCACACCGTCGGCAGCCGCGCGCGGCTCGCGCGCGACCGCCCGAGACAAAGATAGTGGTCACCGGCACGGACGCCGGGACGCTCGCGGGCAGGGAGGCTCTCGCCTGAGCAGCTTTCTCATTCATTCCGGACAACTGGTGTGCATGGACGCGGCGTCGACCGTGATGCGCGGCGACCTGCTGGTTCGTGACGGTGCGATTGCGGCGCTGGGCAACTGCTCTGCCGCGCTGGCGGAACTGCCGGGCGGACGCGCCGACGAGCGCTTCGACGCGCGCTCGGGCTTCGTGCTCCCGGGGCTGGTGCAGGGGCACCTTCATCTCTGTCAGACCCTGTTCCGCGGCCTTGCCGAGCAGAGCGATCTACTGCCGTGGCTGCGCGAATCGATCTGGCCGCTCGAGCATGCGCACAACGAGTCGTCGATCGCGGCCTCGGCGCGCCTCGCGCTGGTCGAGCTGATCGCTGGCGGCGTCACCTGCGTGAACGACATGGGCACCGTGCGTCACACCGACGCGATCGGCGCGATCCTGGAAGAATGCGGGGTCCGCGCGTTGTTTGGAAAGGCGCTCATGGATCGCGGCGAGGGCGCGCCGCGCGGCATGCTCGAAGACCGGCGCGCGGCCCTGGAGGACGCGCTGGCGCTGATGAAGCGTTTCCATGGTGCAGGCGGCGGGCGGCTCCAGGTCACGCTGGCGCCACGCTTCGTGCTCTCGTGCAGCGACGAGCTGTGGCGCGACGTGGTGGCGGCCTCGCGCGAGCGCGGGCTCACCATCCACACGCATCTCGCCGAGAGCCCGCGCGAAGGTCGCGAGGTGGCGGCGGCGGTCGGGACCAGCGCGGCGCGCTACTTCGCCGCGCGCGAGGTGCTGAGCACTCGCTTCGTGGGCGCGCACGGCGTGTGGCTCGAAGACGACGAGCTGTCGGCGCTGAAGGGCACCGATGCCGCGCTGGTCCACTGTCCGGGATCGAATCTCAAGCTCGGCTCGGGCTTCGCCAACGTGCGGCGCTGGCGGGCGGCCGGCGTGCGTTGCGGCATCGGCTCGGACGGCGCGGCCTGCGACAACCGGCTCGACACCTTCCACGAGCTGTCGCTGGCGGGCGGCATCTCGCGCGCGCTCGAGCCGCAGAAGCCGCTCGCGGCTCGCGAGGTGCTGGCGCTCGCCACCTGTGACGGCGCGCGGGCGCTCGGCCTCGCCGATCGCGTCGGCTCGCTCGAGGTGGGCAAGCAAGCCGACGTGATCGTGGTGGAGGGCGAGGGGCCGCATCTCGCGCCCAACGCGAGTCGCGATCCCTATTCGACGCTGGTGTACGCCGCCCGGCCGAGCGACGTGCGGCTCACCATGGTGGCGGGGCGGGTGCTGTATCGCGACGGCGCGTGGTCGACGCTCGATGCCGGCCGGGCCGCGGCCGACGCGCGCGCGGAAACGCAGGGTCTGTTGAGGCGCATGGAGGCGGCCTGATGATCATCGCTCCCTGTACGGTGGTGACGGGCGGACCGGAACCGCAGGTGCACGACGACGTCGGAGTGCGCATCGTGGGATCCCACATCGCGCAGATCGCGAGCAGCGGAAGCCTCGCCCGCGCCTATCGCAAGGAAACCCTGTGGCCGGCGCGCGGTCGCGTGCTGATGCCGGGCTTCGTCAACACCCACGCGCATCTCGCGCGCCATCTCGCGCGCGGGCTGGGGCTCCGCTCGCTCGGCGCCTGGGATCGTTACGAGCGCGCGTTGTCGCCGGAGGACATCCGCTGGGCGGTGTCCGCGGCGCTGGTGGAAGGCGTGCGTCACGGCGTGACCACGGTGTGCGATCTCCATCGTTCGAGTGGCTGCGTGGAGCTGTCACTGTCGGAGATCGTGGCGGCCGCGAGCCAGGTGGGGGTCCGCGTCGCCACCGGCTACACCGCGAGCGAGCACGACTCGCCGCGCGAGCGCAAGGCGGCGCTGGAAGAATGCCGCGCCTTCGCGGCCGAGCTGCGTCGCAAGCGCTCGGGGCGGCTCAAGGCCTCGGTCGGCGTGCAGGCCACCA
The DNA here is from genome assembly GCA_035498555.1 of Candidatus Sulfotelmatobacter sp. NCBI lineage: Bacteria > Pseudomonadati > Acidobacteriota > Terriglobia > Terriglobales > Candidatus Korobacteraceae > Candidatus Sulfotelmatobacter > Candidatus Sulfotelmatobacter sp. The sequence continues at coordinate 49,900 of DATKAB010000006.1, read as the reverse complement.
CCCTGGGCGGCGTCGAGACTCTGGTGGCCGAGGCGTTCGAGGCGGCCGGCGATCAGGTGCCGGTGCACGTGGACCTGGCCCTCGATCTCACCCCGGCCGAGCGCTGGAACGCGCGCGGTCCGTGGCGCGGCGAATCGCTGCCGGCGCTGTGGGCGCACGTCGAGTCGGCGCCGCGCGGGCTGCTGGGCGCTGCACGCGAGCGTGGCGACGCGTTGAGCGCCGTGGGCGCGGGATCGGTCGCCGCCCTGGTGCGCGAGGCCGAGGTGGCCTGGGGCAGCGATTCATCGGTGAACGCGCCACCGCTGCCGGACGGCGCGCACGCGCTCGGCATGGGCGTGCGCAGCCAGATGCACTATCGCCGCATGTTCGTGAACGGCGCGAGCTGGGCGGCCGCGCATTTCGGCGAGGACCTGGGCCAGATCACGCCCGGCGCTCCGGCCGATCTGGTGCTGGTCGACTACCGGCCGGCGACCGAGTTCTCCACGAAGACCCTGCTCGACCATCTCTGGACCGGACTCCTGCGCGCGCCGATCTCGGGCGTGATGGTGTCGGGCGAAGTGGTGATGGACAACGGCGTGGTGCTGTCCGTGGACGAGCGCGAGGTCGCCGAGAACGCCCGCGCCGCCGCCCGGCGCGTGTGGGAGAAGCTCGGCTAGCCCTTGCGGTCGAAGCCGTACTCGCGCTCGACCCTGGCCACGCGCACCTTCTGGCCGCGCGGCGGCACCCCGGCCAGCCGGCGAGCAGCCTGCTAGACTTTCCGCTCCATGCTGAGAATCCTCCCCGCGCGAATCCCCGATGACCTGCCGGAGGTGAAGGCCTTGTTCCTCGAGTACGTGCGGAGCCTGGACGTGGACCTCTCGGTCCAGGGATTCGATCGGGAGGTCGAGTGGCTTCCCGGTGACTACGCGCCGCCACGCGGCGCGCTCTTGCACATGCGGCTCGACACCCTGCCGACGATGACCGCGGCGTTCGCGCTCTATCGCCGGCTCGGCTTCCGGGAGATCCCGCCCTATCGTCACAATCCGATCGAAGGGACGCGCTTCCTGGAGTGCCGGTTCGCGAGCGCCGCCCGAGCGTTACCGGGCGATATCACGCCGATGGAGAAGCCATGAAGCTGCCGCTCTACCAGGTCGACGCCTTCAGCGATCAGGCGTTCCGCGGCAATCCGGCGGCGGTGGTGCCGCTCGAGCGCTGGCTCGACGATCGCACCATGCAGGCGATCGCCAACGAAAACAATCTCGCCGAGACCGCGTTCTTCGTGCGCGAGCCCGAGGGCTATCGCATCCGCTGGTTCACGCCGAAGGTCGAGGTGAATCTGTGCGGTCACGCGACGCTGGCCTCGGCCCACGTGCTGTTCGAGAAGCTCGAGCCCGGCCTCCGCGAAGTGGCCTTCGCTTCGCGCAGCGGCGCCCTGCGCGTGGTGCGCGACGGTCCGCGGCTGGCGCTCGACTTCCCCTCGCAGCCCGGGACGCGCTGCGAGCCGCCCGCCGGCCTCGCCCGCGCGCTCGGCGCCACGCCGCGCGAGACGCTGAAGGCGGTCGACCTGATGGCGGTGTTCGACACCGAAGACGACGTGCGGGCGCTGTGCCCCGACCTCGCCGCGCTGGGGGCGATCGATGCGCGGGGGGTGATCGTCACGGCGCCGGGCTCCGACGTGGACTTCGTCTCGCGCTTCTTCGCGCCGCGCGTGGGCGTGCCCGAGGACCCGGTCACGGGTTCCGCGCACTGCATGCTGATCCCGTTCTGGGCCGGACACCTGGAGCGGGCGCGCCTCCGGGCGCGGCAGATTTCCGCGCGCGGAGGCGAACTGTGGTGCGAGCTGCACGGCGATCGCGTCAAGATCGCCGGCCACGCCGCGCTCTACCTCGAAGGCACCATCACGATTCCCTGAGCGGCCGCTTCGTGGCTCGGGCGGCCGTCGCCGGCGCCGCCGCGTGCGGCGCGCTCACCTTCACTTCGGCCTTCTGTCGCTCCAGCATCATCACGCGCACGTCGGGATCCATCAGCACCCGATCGGGCGCGAAGTCGCATGACAGGGTCACCGGTTTCTCCTCGCCGGCCGCCAGCGTCAACGTGGTGCGGGCGTCGCGATAGGCCTCGTGCCTGCCGGCCCCGTGCGGGAAGCGGTCGCCGGCGGCGGCCGCCACCTCGATCGGCATGACCCCGGTGCCGACGTTCCTGACGCGCGCGGTCACCTTCCAGCGATCGCCATCGCGCGCGACGGCGGCGTCGCTGATCAGGTATTGCGGCACCACCACCGAGTAGAACCACTGCTTCACGTAGGCGTCGAACGCGGTGGTGTCGGGCGCGTGCCGGCGCATGACCGCGAGGTAGTCCTGCAGCACCGGATGATCGCGGCTGTTGCGATAGGTCTCGATGTAGTCCCGCTGTGCGCTCAGTCCGTTCTCGCGGCCCATGAGCTGGAACAGCATCCACAGCGCCCAACCGCCCTTGTCGTAGATGATGCGGCTGTCGCCGGGTAGCTCGCCGTTCACCTTGACCAGCGGCCGCTCGGAATTGCTGCGCCGGGTGCGGCCGTAGCGCGTCTCGATGTTCTTGCAGAAGGCGATGCGCTGCTCGAGTCCCTTCACCTGCTCGGTGAGCAGGATGGTGCAGAAGTGCGCCATGCCCTCCGACAGCACGTCCCCGCCCGGGCCCTCGCCGATCATCGCGATGTTCGGCCACCACTGGTGCGCCGATTCGTGCGCGGTGATCCAGAACGCGGCGTTGGCTTCGGGCTTGCTCTGCGTCAGGAAGCCGATGTTCTCGGAGAACGTGATGTTGCCGGGTGAGCCCTGGGCGTAGCTGGCGAGTCCCGCGAACTCGCTGAGTCGCAGCTCGCGCCACGGGAACGGCGCAAACCATTCGCCGTACCAGCGCCGCGCGCCCTGCAGCGCCTCGAGCATCTCGTCCACGTTATAGGTGTGTCGCGGGTCGTAATCGACCACCACGCCGTCGCCGCGCTTCTCCTTCCAGTGGCCCGCGACCAGGTTGAAGATGCGCACCGGGTGGTCGGTCCGCCACTCGGTGACGCGATGACCCGCGTGTGTCGAATCGCTCACGCACTCGCCGGTCGCGTTGACCTGCCAGCCGGCCGGCACCGTGACGCGCATGCGCGTGTTGTACCAGTCCTCGGCCATCGCCATGCCGGCGCGGGTGACGCCCACGTAGAAGTTGTCGGCGTATTCTTTGGGGTCGGCCTTGTTCTTGTCTTCCTCGACGCCGATCGACGGCTCGTAGCCGAGGTACGGCGCGAGATTGGCGCTGCTGAAGCCGGTGAGCACGACGCTCGACGGCATCACGAACTCCATCAGGCCCGCGCCGTTCTTGCTGATTCCATTCGGTTCTTCGGCCTCGAACGACCAGCCGATGCGAACGCTGTCGCCGGGCGCCAGCGGCTGCTCGGGCCAGAACACGCACAGTCCGGCACGATCCTCGGGCTTCGCCGGCTTGCCGTTCAGAGTCCATTCGGTCTTCTTCCAGTCGAGGCCGCGCGAGAGCGGAATCGCCTGGAGCGGTGCGCCGGTGCGATTGATCAGCTGGTAGCTTCCCCGGCTCTTCACCCAGCGCTTCTCGGGCTCGAGCGCCACGTCGAGATCGGCGAATCCGATCGAGGGCAGCGGCGCGTCGCGCCAGGTCAGCACGTTCTTCTTCCAGTAGTCGCGCGCCAGCTTCTTGGCCGCGGCGCCTTCCCAGCCGTTGGTGACCATCAACGCCAGCGCCACGCCGGCGGCGAGCGGGACCACCAGCCACGGTGACAGCGCCAGTGCCTCGCGCCCGAGGAGCGCGGGCTGCAGCCGCTGCACGTTGCGGGTCGCGTCCCGTTCGCGACGCGGGAAGAATTTCACGGTGAGCGCGATGAAGAACGCGGTGAGGCCGAGCACCAGGATGCGATTGAGCAGCAGCGCGGTGCCGTCGAGCTGCAGGAAGCTGATGTCGCTCCAGCGGGTCGCGCTCCACAGATCCCAGTTGGCGACCCAGTTCATCTTGCCGCGGAACTGGAACCAGCCGGTGAGCGCCATGGCGGCCAGCCCGATCGAATAGGTGGCGGTGCGGCTCGAGGTCGCCGAGTAGACGGTGCCCACGAACGCCGTCCAGAACGCGAAGGTCGGCAGCAGCAGCAGGCCCCAGACCAGCGCGAACGGGCGAATGTCGAAGGCGACCTTGCCCTCGATCGCCAGCACGATCGCACAGCCGATCAGCGCGGCGATCACGATCGCGGTGCCGAGCAGCGCGTTGGCGATCGATTTTCCGGTGAGCATCGCGCCGGTGCGGAGCGGCGTGGAATAGGCGATCGAGCCGAGACCCGTGCTGCTCTCCCGCTGCAGCGATTCGGTGGTGTAGAACAGGATCACCATGCTGATCAGCAGCGTCAGCGTGTTCATGTTGCCGACCGCCAGGTAGCCGGGCGTCTGGAGCAACGGTGTGTCGAAGGCGCCGACCGACACCAGGCCGCCGAAGATCTGGACGAGGATGAGCGGCACGAACAGGTAAAGGCCGGGATGGCGGCCGAGCAGCTTGAGCTCGGTGCGCGCGACCTCGAGCGTGCTGGCCACGAACGCCGGCGCGCCCGACTGCATGCGGAGCGCCGACAGGAACGCGGGCTCGGCGCTCGCCGTGGCCTCGACAGTGGCGACCGACACCGCCTTCGCGCGCCGGCTCAGTGCCGCGCCGCGCACCGCACCGGCGATCTTGCGCTGCACCAGGAACACGCTGCCAAGGCCGACCGCGAGCGCCACGAGTCGCTGGGCGACCATCATCAGGTCGAGGCGGACCGGCGCCCGGTTGTAGTAGGCCACGCCGCGGTCGACGTTGAGATAGGTCTCCTTGAGCCAGCGATAGCCGGTGAGATCCGCGAACTGGAGGATCTTGTTCACCGCCGGCGAAAGCCACGCCGGCGACCAGTCCCACAGGAAGCCGAGGCCCAGCACCAGCACCGCGATCGGGAGCGCGAAGACCAGCACCGGCTGCCGCGTGAGTCCGCCGACCGCAAAGCAGGTGCCGGTGAACAGGATCAGTGCCGGGAGGCCGAAGACGATCGCCGGCCGCAGGTAGGCGGCGAGATTCAAGGGCCCGATGTATTCCGCGTTCGCGCCGTGCGGCACCGCGTGATTGAAGAAGATCTGCAGCAGGATCTGAGCGGCCAGGATTCCGCCGAAGCTCACCACCACCGCCAGGTACTTGCCCCACGTGTACTCGGCGGGCGTGAGCTGCGTGGCGTGCAGGAGCTCTCCAACCTTCAGCTCGTCGTCGCGGATCAGGGTCATCCCGGCGCCCACCGAGATGAAGAACACGTAGATCGCGGCGTAGAACAGGATCACGAGTTGCGCGTTCGCGAACTCGGAATTGATCCAGGCCTTGGTGCCACCGACCCGCGCGTCGCCCGAGCCAATGCTGGCGTGTCCGCCGGCGAGGGACGAGAGGAAAAACGCCAGGATCACGATTTGCACCCAGAACAGGGGCCGCCGCAGGTTGTGACGCAGGTCCTGCGCGGCGACTTCCAGCCAGCGCGGAGCGCTCACGAGCGGACCTCGACGCGCGCCGTTTCGACGCGCGTCGGAGACGCTGCGCCCGAGCCATTGCGGCCGGCGAGCGGATTCAGACTCCCCTCGCCGCGCATCAGCACCAGGTAGGCGTCCTCGAGCGTCGGCGCCACGGCCTCGAAGCCGGCCGGCGCCTCGCCGTGCGGCGCGTGCACGCGCACCCGGTGACGGCCCTCGACCAGCACCGCCTGCGTCACGGCGTGTGTGCGGCGCAGCTCGGGCAGTTCGGCCGGCGGCACCGTGCCCTCGAAGATCGATCCCTGGATCGCCTCGCGCGCCGAGCGTGGCGTGGTCATCGCCACCAGGCGCCCGGCGCGGATCACCGCGAATTGCGGGCAGAGCACCGCGACGTCCTCGACGATGTGGGTGGAGAGCACCACAGTGCGGTCTTCGGCCAGCTCGGCGAGCAGGTGGTAGAAGCGCAGCCGCTCCTCGGGATCGAGCCCGGCGGTCGGTTCGTCCACGATCACCAGCCGCGGATTGCCGGCGATCGCCTGCGCGATGCCGAGGCGCTGGCGCATGCCGCCCGAGTACGAACGCACGGCGCGCCGGGCCGCGAACGAGAGATTGACCCGCTCGAGCAGCTCGCCCGCCAGCTTCTTCAATCCACCGGGCGAGCTCACGCCCTTGAGCTTCAAGAGGTGGAGCAACATTTGTTCGCCGGAGAGGTGCGGATAGAAGCCGAATTCCTGGGGCAGATAGCCGAGCCGGGCGCGCAGCCATTGCGGGTCGGCGATGACGTCGTGATCGTCGAGCCGGACCGAACCCGAGGTGGGTTCGAGCAGTCCGGCCAGGATGCGCATGAACGTGGTCTTGCCGGCGCCGTTGGGACCGAGCAGTCCAAACATGCCGAGAGGAATGTCGAGATCGACGCCCTGCAGAGCGGCGACCGGGCCGGGATAGACCTTCACGAGACCGCGAATCTCGAGCATCGGACACCTCGGAAATGAGAAAGGAGCGCCCCGGCGGGGCGCGCGACAGGTGGAGCTTACGCCCGGGCGCTTGGACGTGTTGCAGAATCCGTCAAGATCCTCCGCGATTTGCAGGGAAGGCCTTCAAACTGCCCCCGCGCGTGCAGCGGGCGCCACGAGCAGTGAACCGGTGCGGACACCCGGGCCACAAACGGCCGGGAAATTCCGCCCAGTGAGTTCCCTAAGTCGCTGCGGCGGCGAGATCGCGGGCGCCGATGGCGGCCCCCGGCACGCACACTGCTCCTGTCTCCCGGCGTAGCACGACAGCATGCGCGACGGCCGCGCTCCCAGCCGACGCCTCAAACGGGGCCAACGCCCCTGACGGAGGAGACCATGAAGCGCACCCTGATGATCGTCCTGTTCGCCGCGGCGATGGCGACCCTGGCGAGCCTCGCGCTCGCCGACTCGACGCCCGGCATCGACGCCCGCAAGGCCAATCAGCATGCTCGCATCCGCGAAGGCGTGCACAGCGGACAGCTCACCCGCGGCGAAGCGGCCAATCTGCGCGCCGGACAGCGCCACGTGAATCGCGTGGAACGCCGTGCGAAGGCGGACGGCGTGGTGACGCCGCGCGAACGCGCGCGCATCACCGCCGCTCAGAATCATCAGAGCAGCAAGATCTATCGGAAGAAGCACAACGCCCGTACGCGCGTGATGTAGATCCAGCCGGGCCGGCTCGCCGATCGGTTCGAGCCGGCCTCGAGTTTCAAACGTCCGACGCGCCGCCCCGCAAAGGTGCCAGGGCAAGGGGACGGGTCGGCTGCGGCGGCGATGCCCCCGGCGGAGCAATCCGTCGGGGGCGCTTTGTTGCAATTTTGTGGCATTCGCGCTTCCCGGCGAATCCCTTGCGGCAATTGATGTAGGTTGTTTGGTATGCGCCGCGATCAGGACGATCGCGCACGGGAAGGAAACCCCGCCTGACCCGAAGGTCGCGTGGAGATTCGATGGATCGAGGGCCGTGCTCCCCCGAGCGTTGCCGACCCCGGCGTCTCGAGTCTGCCGCTCTGCTGATCTGGCTGGCGTTCGCGCCCGCGAGCGCGCGGGCCGGAACGCTGCCCGATGATCCGACACCGCATCTGTCCATCCAGGGCGCGCGCGTGCTCGAGGGCGACTCGGGATACAGCTACCTCATCTTCCACGTCCAACTCGCGCCGTCCTCCGACTCCCTGGTCACCGCGGAGTTCGCGACCGAGGACGGCACCGCCACGGTGGCCGACAGCGACTACGTCCAATCGAGTGGTCTCCTGAGCCTCGCGCCCGGCGACACCGTGAGCGATCTGATCGTCGAGGTGAAGGGCGACACGATCTTCGAGGGCAACGAGTGGATGCGTGTCCGGCTGTCACACGCGATCGGGGCCGTGGTCGACGACAGCGTGGCGTACGGATTCATCGACAACGACGAGCGCACCACGTTCCAGCACATCGACGCCGGGTTCACGCGATATGCCGACGGCACGCTGCCCGACGCATGGGGCGACTTCAATGGCGACGGCTACCCCGACCTGCCCCTGTTTGAGAACGGCCCGGACGGAGTCTTTCACGAGATTCCCGGCTTCCGGGACCTGCTCGCCGCCGGCAACTATCACGGCGCCGCATGGTGCGATTTCGATCGTGACGGCGACCTCGATCTGGTGCTGGTGGGTTATTCCGGCGTCGACGGAGGCGAACCAACGCCGACGCGGCTGCTTCGCAACGACGGCCCGGCCGGCTTCGTCGACATCGCGCCGTCTCAAGGCATGAACATCGTCGCCTCGGGCGAGACGGCGGTGTGGGGCGACTTCGACGGCGACGGCTGGCCGGACCTGTTCATTCCCTACTACTCGTTCATCTACCCGTTCCAGAGCTTCCTCTATCACAACAACGGCGACGGCACGTTCACCGACGTCACCCTGGAGTCTGGCGTCGCGCTGGCCAACATTCCCGCCGAGCTGCGGCCCGAGGGCGCGGTGGCGGTGGACTGGAACAACGACGGCTACCTCGACCTCTACACGGCGAGTCACCTGTTCCAGAACGACGGCACCGGGCATTTCACCGACGTTCGCGAGGCCGTCGGCCTGCCGATTCTCTTCGACGAAGGTTGCAGCTTCCAGGACATCGATCAGGACGGCGATCTCGACCTGTTCGTCCGGGCCGAAGACGGGCCGCATCTGTTCCGGAACGACAACGGCCATTTCACGGAAGTCACCGCCAGCTCCGGGATTTCCGCCGACGCCCTGGCGTGGGGCGACAACTGGGCCGACGTGGACGGAGACGGTGATCTGGACCTCTACCTGATCCGCGACTGGAAGGACGCCTGCCTGATGCTCAATCAGGGCGACGGCACCTTCGTTCGCGATTCGTTGTTCGATCAGGTGCACGTGATTCCGGACATGGCGGCGTGGGCCGACTTCGATCGCGATGGCGACGTGGATCTGGTGGTGGGCGACGGCTGGAATCGCGAGCTGTATCGGAACCAATTGCAATCGAGGCCGGGCATCGACGGCGCGATCCTGCAGGTGAACGTGCTCGACGAAGGGGGAGCTCAGACGGAGTACGGCGCGACCGTGCGCCTGAAGCCGCTGGATGGACCGCCCGGATTCCAGCAGGTGAGGGTGGTGGACGGCGGCTCGGGCTATCTCTCGCAAGACGAGTATCCGGTCCGCTTCGGCGGCCTCTCGTCCGGAAGCTATGCGCTCGAGGTCGTGTTCCCGAGCCCGCCGGGCTCGCGGCTGGTGGTGGACTCGCTGGTGAATCCTCTGCTCGGCCGGATCGAGCCCCGCAACCTGATTCGGCCGGTGATCACCGTCCGGAAGAATGGAACCGTCGAGCTCGGCGACCTCGGAGTGGCGAGCGTGGCGAGCGCGCCCCCGGCGACTCCCGAGCGCGCCATCCAGATGGGGGCGCCCTATCCATCGCCGGCGCGCAAGTCGGTGACGATTCCGATCCACATGACGCGCGCCGCGCGTGTCTCGCTCTCGATCCACGATCTCACCGGACGGCTGGTTCGAAGGCTCGGCACGCTGGATTTTCAACCCGGCGCCCACAGCGTGCGCTGGGATCTGGCCGACGACCGCGGCGTGCCGGCGCCGCCGGGGCTCTACTTCTGCCAGTTCCAGGTGGAAGGGCGTCGCGGCGACGTGCGGCGCGTGCTGGTGCTGCGCTGAGAGGCGCGCGTCGCGCCCCGGCTACTGGTCGTCGTCCGCGGCGACGCGGCGGACCAGATCCACGGCATGCGAATAGGCGACCGAGACCAGATAGTTGCCTCCGCCCGGGCCGAGGCGCCAACCCCAGTTGATCTTGAGATACGCCGCCGGATCGGGAAGCCCGGGCCGGTAGAGAACCGAGACTCCCGCGTCGCCGATGAAGTCGTCCTTGTCCGGCCAGTCGCCGCCCTCACGCGGCGGCCCACCGTAGGGATCGGTGCCCCACACCGAGCCGGTGGCGACGAACGCCGCGAGCTGGATCGGCGTCATCGCGGGATGCGGAAGGTGCAGCACCTCGAGGATGTCGGGCATCTCGTACAGATCGAGCCGCGCCAGCGCGACGCCGGTGCCCCCGTAGGTGTCGCCGTGGATCGAGCGGAGCGAGGTCGTGCCGCCGAGGAAGAACGCTTCCTGCGGCACGGCCTCGCCGGTCGCATGGCCGTAGGCCGCCTGCGGGATGAGCGCGAACCAGCGGCCGAGCCCGATGTCGCCGCCCAGCGCGACGCGCGCGCGGCGGTATTCAAGACTGCTGCCGATCGAATGGCTCGATGACCAGTAGCCGCCCTCGGCGGTGAAGTTGGTGAGCGGGACGCGCATCGCCAGCGAGTAACCCAGCTCGTGGACGCGCGCGCGCGTCGCCGGCAGGTTGTCGGGCACCGTGAGCGGATCGTCGGTGAGGCTCCAGCTCGCCGTCACCGGAAGCGGCGACTCGAGCTGGTCACGAAACGTCACGGCGCCGCGCCACGCTGGATGCGCCACCGCGACCGCGGCCTCCAGGCCGTCACGGCGCAGGTAGCGCTGGGTGTCGTTGCCGGTCAGCAAGCCCTGCAGCTCGCTGAAGTAGGGATCGACGCGATCACGATTCATGAGCGCGGTGAGCCGACCGGCTTCGATCGAGAACTTCCAGCGGCGCGTTCCTTCACGCAGCCATTTGTCCCAGCGTCCCGAGCCGAGCCAGGTGTCGGGGCCGACGGCGTAGGCGACCTTGCCGGTGAATTCACCGATCCAGCCGCGCCGGCCGAAGCTCGCACCCGCGCCGTAGCGGGGTCCGTCCACGCGATTGAAGCCCACCCACGGCCACGCCCCGAAGCTGAGCCGGTGCGACTGATAGTGCCTGCCCGGATGCGCGAAGGCGAACGCCTGCGCGCTGTCGAGTCCGGTGGTGTCGACCGGCGGCGCGCTGCCGGCGAAATACAGATCGGTCGAGTCGCGCAGCGACTGCAGGTAGCGCGCGAGCGAGCTGTCGGCCGTCGCGCCGAGCGAATCGCGGCTCGCCTGGGCGAGGGCCGGAGCGCTCACCAGCACCAGCGCGAGGAGCGTCATCGCGAGCCCGGGCATGCACGGGAAGACGCCGCCCCGCCGGCTCATTTCTTCGCCGCCACGAACAGCGAGTCGGCGAGCCCGGTATTGATCGCGTACTGGTCGAAACGCATCGCGACGTCGAACGCGCGGCCGATCTGCGGCAGCGGCACGGTCAGCTCGATCCGGATCAGCACGCGCCCCAGCACCCAGAAGGGGCCCGACTGCACGCGCTCGATCACCATGCGGCGGATGCCCTTGAGCAGGAGCGGCACCGGCGAACGTTCGAAGTTCACTTCCTGACGGACGATCACGAAGTCGTTGGTGTCCACCCACACCAGCCCGCTCGGGGTCAGCGGGTCCACCGAAGATCGCGGCTGAAACGCGATCCGGTAGATGAGGTGGTTTCCCACCAGGTCGCGGGCCACGATCCGGTAGTTGAAGTCGCGCCGATTTTCGGGCCGGAACGCGAAGTTGACGATCTCCTCGCTCATATCCGAGCGGAAGTTGACGTCGACCGGCTGGTCGTCGTCCTTCTTCTTGTCGGGTTTCTTCTGCCATTCCCGCAGGGTCAGGCTGCGCACCTTGTCAGGTCGCTTCTTGTAAACGCGGGTCACGGTCTCGGCGAGCAGGTCGGGAGGCTTCGAGCCGTTCAGGCTGGTCGAGAGCACCCGAACGCTGAACAGGAAGGTCTGATCCCGCATCAGGGAGTCCCGGCGCGCCTCGCCGCGCGCCACCCGGTCCAGGATCTCGTTCAAGGTGACGCGGGGGGCCCGGATGAGCACCTCGGGCACCGCCGTGTGCATGGTGTCCTCGACCGCCAGGGTGGGAGAGGACGGCCCGGCGGCAGGGGGCGAAGTGGAAGGCGTAGCCGCCAGTAGCACGGAGAGCATCACAAGAGGCGCGAGTGACGGCGGCAGAGGCATGCGGGCTCCGAAAGAGTGCGGGACGCTAGCATCGGGTGCGGCGGGCCCGCAACAGTTCGTGACATTTGGACCACCCGGACGCGTACCGTCCGGGACGGCCGATGGACCGCGAGCGCACGGAATCGAGCGATATTCGCCGCGGCTTGGAGTATCATTTAGGCAGAAGAGGCAAGAAGGTTACCCGGCACGGGGAATGCCTCATACGGTCGTAGTCACGCAGTTCGATCGGCCGCCCCATCTCGTGGAGCACGCCATGCGCCTCATCCGATCCCTCTCTCCGCTCGCGCTCGTCGCCGCGCTCGCGGGGACCTCGTCGGCGGGATCGCTCACCGCACCGACCACCGCCCTCGAAGCCAGCATGTTCACGATCACGCCTTCGGTCGCCACCATCGTTCAGGTTCCGCTTCCGCAGGTGCGGCCGGCCTACGAATACCGTCCCTACGGCTACGGCGGGTATCACGCCTACGGTCGCATGGTGTTCGTTCCGACCAGCGGATACATCCACTACTCGCCCCGTCCTTACACGCCGCGCCCGTATCCCTCGACCAGCACGCACGGGCCCGCGACTCCGGTGCCGATGTCGATCCTCGGCGGCTTCTACCAGCCCGACGCGGGCGGCAACAACAGCTTCGATGTCGCGCTGCGCGGCGGCCCGCAATTCGATCCGCACGTGCAGATCGGCGGCATGGCCGAGTGGTCGCATCGCTCGCAGAACCAGACCACGCTCGCGGGCAATCCGTTCACTCAGGCCGGCACCACCATCACGCCGCAGCGCGTGCTGGCGAGCGCCAACTCGGATCTGGTTCCGATCCTGGCGTTCCTGCAGCTGAGCGGCGGCAGCAACATGGTCCTGGTTCCCTACGCGGGAATCGCCGGCGGGTACGAGATGTTGTTCCTGAACTCCAACGACTACGCCAACAACACTTCCTACAACGCGACCTTCGGAGGCTGGGGCTGGCAGGCGTGGGGAGGTCTCGGACTTGCGCTCTCGAAGCAGCTGCGCATCACCGGCGAGGCGTTCATGAATCAGAGCTCGCCCTCGCGCAATCTGACCGCGCTCGACGGCACCAACTATCGAGAAGTGGTGAACGCCAACGGCACCGGCGTGCGCGGCGGTCTCCAATGGGGCTTCTAGCCGCTCGCTGAAACGATCGATGGCCACGGCGCCCCCGGCACGACGACCGGGGGCGCCGATTCGTTTCCGCGCGCGGGGAGATCCCCCGCCCCGGGTCGCGAGCGCAGCGAGCCGGGCGGCCGCGTCACCGCACCACGATCCGCCCCAGGCCCACGAGGTTCATGAGCTCGGCGGGCGCATCGGGACGCGGGCGCACGAAGGTCGGGCTCTGTTCCCCGCTCGAATCCACGGCCGCGAGGCGAAACGCCGGCACGTAGCTTCCCGGCGCGAGCGAGAGCGGCACCAGCACCGAGTGGATTTCGCGAACCAGCGAATCCAGCGGCCAGTCGGCGGGCGGCAGGATTCCGTAGCCCAGCGGCCAGGGACGGGAGTCGGAGACGATTCGACCGTCACGTGTCCAAACGAGCTTGGCCACGTAGCGGCGATTGGCGGGCGCGACGCGCTGCCAGTAGAGGGCGACCCGAAGCAGGCCGCCCCGCGCCACCGCGGAATCGAGCCGCTCGGCGCCGACGAAGCGCAGCTGGTCGTCGGCCACGAGGTCGAGTCGTTCGCCCGAGAATCTCGCGCCGACGCGGTAGAGCTCGAGCGAGTCCGCGGTATCCGCGAGCATCAGTACCGTTCCCGACGCCGCTTCGACCGGGCGCAATCCGTTGTCGGTGAGGAACGCACGCAGTCGGCGGCCGGCGTCGAAGTCCATCGAGGGGATCTCGGCCGAGAAGTCCACGAGCAACGCGCGAACCCCGACCGGAGGCGGGTAGGCACGCGTCGAAGCAGTGTAGTGTCCGGTCACCACGTGCCGCGCGGCATGCACGTCGGGGCGCAGCGCCAGCCCCGGCAGGAACTCGTTGCCGGCGACCAGTGCTCCGGCTCGCGGCAACCGCGCCACCATCGCGTCACGAATGGGTTTCATCGCGCGTTCCTCGCCGTCCGGCCAGATCGCTTCGTTGCGCGGCTGGCTCTGCAGGAGCCGGTGGCCGATGACGGGTCCGAACATCCACTGGCAGGCGAGGGCGATCAGCAGCGCCGCAACCCCCGGCCAGGCTCGCCCCCGAGCGCGGCGGGTGAGCGCGCCGAGCCCGATCACCGAGGCGACGCTGATCCACGGCAAGATCAGCGCGGTGTACTGAAACGCGATCGCGTGCTGATGGATGCGCTCGGAGAGCAGATGCTCGGCGAGGATCGGCAACGACGGCAGGAGCCAGAGCGGCGCGAGCAGCGCGAGGCCGCTCGCCGGCAGGAAGAGATGCAGCCAGAACTCGCGCTTGGCGAGGGTGTCGGCGGGACTCCCGGGCGTGCTCCAGAACGCCGCGAGCGCCGCGAGCGGATGCGTGATCAGTTGCAGGAGCTGCGCGCCGGGAGTCGCCCCCCAGCGCGCGTAGAGCAGCCCGTACTCCGACTGCCCGGCCTGCAGCCACGGCCGCAGCACGCCGAAGCTGAGAGCGAGGCTCGCGATCGCGAGCAGCGCGAGCGCCGCCGCGAGCTTCGGCTGGCGATGGCGTGGCGCCACGGCCACGATCGCCGCGAGGCCCAGCATCGCCAGCGCCACGTCCTCGCGTGCGAGCAGCGCCAGCGCGGCGGCGAACAGCCCCCGGCGCGGCGAGCCACCCCGCAGCTCGCAGGCGCACCAAATGAGGAGCGGCGTGGCGAGCGTCTCGGGGTGGAACTCGAACAGGTTGAGATAGCCGAGCGCCGGATGGAGCAGATAGAGCGCGACCGCGATCAACGGCGGCGCCACGCCCGGCAGCTCGCGGCGCGCCAACGCCCAAAGCGGCAGCGCGCCGAGTGCCAGCGCCACGGTCTGAAGGGTGAGCAGCGTCAGCGCATGGGGCGCGATCAGGAACAGGGGCGCGAGAGGAATGAGGATCAGGGAGCTGTGATCGCCGAGCCAGTTCATGCCGCGGATCGAGCTGAAGGCCGTGCCATGCAGCAGCCCGTTCACGGCCTGCGTGAAGATGGCGAGATCGAAGTCGCGGTACAGGTAGTAGCGAAACTTCACCACCGACAGCGTTTCGTAGAGCGCAACGTGCGCCGCCATCAGCGCCAGCACGATCGCGAAGCCGCGCCGTTCGCTCAATGCCCGCGGTCCTCGAACACGCGCACCGTGCCGAGATTGACGATCTCTCCGCCTTCGTAGGGGTGCCGCATGCTGTACTGGGAACCGACCGGGTGCGCGAGCGAATCCTCGGCCTGCGGCAGGAGCGCGACGCGATAGACGCCGGGCGTGAGAATCGTCGACATCTCGAGCCGATAGGTCTCCTCGACCAGCGAATCCGCCGGCCAGTCGGCGAGCGGCAGCAGGCCGTAGGCGATCGGGCGATTGCGGCCGTAGGCGGCACGCGTGAAATCGCCCTCGTGATAGACGCGCACCTGCATCAGGTACTGGCGGGTGGCGGGTCCCACCCGGCGCCAGCGCGTGCGAATCGGCAGCAGCGCGCCGCGCGCCACCGAGTCGGGCAGCGGGTCGGCGTCGTAGAAGGCGAGCTGGCCGTCGGTGATGAAGGCGGCCGAAGTGTCGGGCCGCGGCGGCAGGTAGCGCAGCAACGGCACGCTGTCGCGCGCCCCGCGCAGGAACAGCAGCAGCGAGCCCGCCGCATCCACCGGATGCAGATCGTTCTCGGACAGCAGCCGCCCCATTCTCTGGCCCGAGTCGAAACGCAGGTTGGGGATCTGTCCCGCCATGTCGGCGAGCACCGCGCGCACGTCGCGGGGGATGGGATAGGGCCGGTCGGAGTAGGTGTAGCGGCCGGTCAGGATGTGGTGGATCGAATAGATCTGGTCGCGACGCGCGAGCCGCGCCAGGAACTCGAATCCGGCCACCACGCCGCCCTCGCGCGGCACCCGGGCGAGCATGCGTTCCCGATAGGGGTCGAGCGTGCGCTCGTATTCCGGCGCGACGATCGCTTCGTTGCGCGGCACGCGCTGCAGCAGGTGCATCCCGAACAGCGGCCCGAACAGGACGTTGCAGGCGACCGAAGCGATCAGCGCCAGCGGCGCGATCCACGGCGGAGGCGTCCGCGCCCCCGCGCCGCGCCGCCAGTCGACGAGGCGCCGCATGCCGGCCACGGTGGCGCTCATCAGAAACGGCGTCACCAGCGCCGTGTACTGGAACACGATGGTGTGCTGCGGCCGGCGCTCCGACCAGAAGTGCTCCAGCACCACCGGCAGCGCAGGCAGGAGCTGGAGCGGCGCGAGCAGCGGCAGCCCCAGCAGCGGCAGCAGCAGGTGGAGCGGATACTCGCGCTTGGCGAGCGTGTCGCCCGGATTGTCGGGCGTGCCGGTGAGCGCGGCCAGCGCCTGCAGTGGATGCGTGAGCAGATGGAGGATCGCGCTGGCCGGCGTCGATCCCCACGCCGCGTACATGCGCCCGTACTCCGCCTCGCCCGAATTGAAGGTGGGCTTGAGCCACGCGAACGTGACGGCGATCGAGAGCAGCGCGAGACCCGCGAGCCCGGCGGCGAACGCGACCCGGCGCGCCCGTCCCGGCAGGGCGGCGAGCACCGCGATCCCCATCACCGGCAACGCCACGTCTTCCCGGCAGCTCAACGCCAACGCGGCCCACAGGAGCGCCGCGCGCAGTCGCCCGGCGTCGAACGCGTCGAGCAGTGCGAGGAGGGCGCCGGTCGCCAGCGTCTCGGGATGGAATTCGAACAGATTGGTGTAGCCGACCGCCGGATACATCAGATAGAGGAGCGCGACGGTCACCGGCAGCGTGCCGCCCGGCAGCGTCCGCCGCGCCAGCCGGTAGAGCGGCCACGCGCCGAGTGCGAGCGCCAGGGTCTGCACCGCGAGCAGGGTGAAGGGATGGGGCGCCACCGCCCACAGCGGCGCGAGCAGAAACAGCACCAGCGAGGAATGGTCGCCGAGCCACGACATGCCACGAATCGAGCTGAAGGTGGTGCCGTGCAGGATGCGATCGGTGGCCTGAACGAAGATCGCGAGATCGAAATCCTTGTAGAGGTAGTCGCGGTACTTGATCGCGCACACGATCAAATAGACCAGGGCGTACAGGGCGATCGCGACCACCACCACGCGCGGCCCAAGCCGATCGAGCCGCGCGTCGAGCCGCGCCGGCAGGGAGGGGGCGGAGCTCGGCGCCGCGCGCGGCCGGCCCGGCTTCGCGGCGCGACTCTTCGATTCCGCTGGACGGCCACCGCGTCGCGGGGAGGATGAAGAGGCCACCATGGAACGCGGAGCGTAGCACGCGACTCCGCCGCGCCGAGCGCCGGGCGATCCTGCGCGGGTTCTTGAAGCCCACCCGATCGTCCACTAGTCTCGCGCGGCCATGCCTCGAAAGTCCCCGCGTTCGCGCCAGAAACCGTCGCGCAGATCCAGCGTTCCCGGGCGCGGCCGGCCGCGCGCGACGCCGGGACGGCGCCAGGCGCGCGCCAGCGCCAAGCGCGCGGCGCCCTCCGCGTCGCGCCGCGCGCATGGTTCGCGCGCGGGTCGCCGTTTCGTCCCGCCCGATCCCGCGCGCGTCACGTCGATCCTCGAGGAGCTGCACTCGCTCTACCCGGACGCCGGGACCGAGCTGCGATTCAACACCCCGCTCCAGCTCCTGATCGCGACCATTCTCTCCGCGCAGTGCACCGACGAGCGGGTGAACATGGTGACGCCGGGGTTGTTCGCGAAGTATCCCGACGCCGAGGCGCTGGCGAGAGCCCCCCAGGCCGAGCTCGAGGAAGTCATCCGCTCGACGGGCTTCTATCGCAACAAGGCGAAGGCGATCCGCGCGTGCTGCGCGGACATCGTGTCGAAGCACGGCGGCGAGGTGCCGAGGACGCTCGAGGAACTGACCGCGCTGCACGGCGTCGGCCGCAAGACTGCGAACGTGGTGCTCGGCAACGCCTTCGGCATTCCCGGGCTGGTGGTGGACACGCATGTCGCGCGGCTCTCTCACCGGCTCGGGCTCACGCGCGAGAAGGACCCGGTGAAGATCGAGTTCGCGCTCATGCCGGTCATTCCCAGGGAGCGCTGGACGCTGTTCTCGCACTGGCTGATCCTGCACGGCCGCCGTGTCTGCAACGCGCGCAAGCCGCGCTGCTCGAGCTGTCCGATCGCGGCCTACTGCCCGCGGATCGGCGTCACCGTCTCGCAGTAGCGCGATGCGCGGAACCGGCGCCCGCTGTCGCGCCCTCTCGGTCGGACTGGCGCTGGTCGTGCTCGGCGCGTCGCGCCCCGCGAGGGCGGCGGAGTTTCCGCGCACCGGCTTCGAAGGCGTCGCCACCGCCGACGGCGCGCTCGGCACGATCTTCAATCCGGCGCTGGTCGGGCTGCGCCATCCCGGCGAGCTGTTGCTCGACTACACGCGCGACGAGTTCGGAAACGACGTCACCTGCGACGCGCTCGGCGCGATTCATGGATTCGGCCTTCGCTATACGCGCCACGTCAACGTGGAGCAGCGCTTCGGCTTCTCGCTGGCCGGCGGCTCGCCGTTGTTCCGACTTGGTTGGTCGCCGGAGTGGGCGGGCCCCGATCTCGCCGCGCCCGAGTACGCGGACAGCCGCGTCGGCGCGCTGTCGCGCCCGGCGCCGTGGCTGTCGCTCGGCGCCACCGTGGACCATCTGTTCCAGCCTCACGCCGGCGGCGTGGTGCTGAATCGCGAGTACACCGTGGGCGCGGCGATTCGACCGCTCGCGCTCGAGGGCGCGGCGGCGCACACCGTCGGCACGCGCCTCACGCTCTTCGCCGATCGCGTCATCCCCGAAGCTGCGCCGAAGGACGATCGGCAATGGCGCTGGGGGGGCGACCTCGAGCTGCTTTCAGGCGTCGTGATCACCGCCGGCGGCGTGGGGAGCCATCGCTACGAAGTCGGCCTCACGCTGCGGCTCCCCGGCGCGAGCGGCGCGGCGGCGTTCTCCCCCGGCCCCTCGAGCAGCCCGCCGACCATCGCCGGCGTCGCGCCCCGCTCCGAGCGGGCCGACTGGACCACCTATTCGCTGTCGTTCCACTCCGGCGAAGAGCCGACGCGGCTCATTCCCCCGACCGCGAAGCGCGTCGCGCACCTGACGGTGACCGGCTCGCTGGGCGACGAGGATCTCACCGAGATCTCGCTGCTCGGCGGCCTGAACGGCCAGACCTCGATCGATCCGGTTCGCCGCCAGCTCGACCGCGCGCTGGAGGATCCGCTGACGCGTGGCGTGCTGCTCGACCTCGGCGGGGCGCGCAACTCGGCGGCGATCGAAGAGCTTCGCCCGCGCCTCAGCCGGCTGCGCGCGGCCGGCAAGCCGGTGGTCGCCTACCTGGAAGAGGGCGGCGGCCGCGGCGATCTGCTGCTGGCTTCGGCGTGCGATCGGGTGTTCGCGAGCGAAAGCGCGCTGTTCTGGCAGCTCGGACTGCGCATCGAGGAGCGCTACTACCGAGGCCTGCTCGCGCGCTGGGGGGTGCGCGTGGATCGCTCGTCGATCGGCCAGTACAAGTCGGCTTATCGCAACTACAGCGTGGACTCGATGCCCGCGCCCGATCGCGAGGCGATCGAGCACCTGCTCGACCAGGTGCAGGAGTCGTTCGTCGCCACGGTGAGCGACGCGCGCCACATCGATCGCGCGCGGCTCGAAGCCCTGCTCGACGGCCGCCAGTGGAGCTCGGCCGAGCTGCAGAAGGCCGGCGTGATCGATTCCGTCGGCTATCGCGAGCAGGCGCTCGCCGAGCTCCAGCGGCTGGCGAAGCTCGGGCGCGCGGCGCGCGCCGTAGCGCTCGACCAGCATCCGCCGGCACGCCGTGAGTGGCGCGTCCCGCGCGGCATCGCGATCGTCTACGCGACCGGCGCGATCGAGTCGGGCGACAGCGGCAACGATCTGCTCGAAGGCGGGACGCTCGGCTCGAGCACGCTGGCCCGCCAGCTCCACACCGCGTTCCGCGCGCCCGACGTCGGCGCGGTGGTGCTGCGCATCGACAGCCCGGGCGGCGAGATGCTGGCCTCGAATCTCATCTACCACGCACTCCAGCATCTCAAGCGCGAGACCCGGAAGCCGCTGGTGGTCTCGATGGGACTGCTCGGAGCGAGCGGCGGCTACTACATCGCGCTTCCCGCCGATCGGATCTTCGCCGACCGCGCCACGCGCACCGGCTCGATTGGCGTGGTGTTCACGCATCCGTCGCTCGAGGGCTTCTACGCGAAGCAGGGCGTCAGGCAGCAGGCGATCGAGCGCGGCGCCTTCATGCGCGGCGGCTCGTTCAATCAGGACTGGGACGCCGAGCTCCAGGCCAGCGCCGACTCGTCGATCCGTCGCTCGTACGACGAGTTCATCGACAAGGTGGCGGCGGCGCGCAAGCTGCCGCGCGAACGGGTGCTGGAAGTGGCGCAGGGCCGGGTGTGGCTCGGGGATGACGCGCTCGAGCGCGGGCTGATCGACGAGATCGGCGGCCTCGATCAGGCGATCGCCCACGCGCGCAAGCTGGCCGGGATTCCTGAGGGGCAGAAGATCGAGCCGCTCGAGCTGCGCCGGCCGCGACCGAGTCTGCTGCAGCGCGCGCTGGGCACCGCGGCGCGCGAGGCCATCGGGCGCGGCGCTCAGATCCACGATCCGGAAGGGATCCGGCTCGAGGCCGATGACGACCTCGCCTTCTGATCGGCGCGCCCGGCACCGCCGTGGCGCCGAGCAGAAGGAGGCGGTCGCGCGCTCCGTCAAGCGCCGCGAAGGCCGGCCGCCTCCGCTTCCGACCGCGCCGCGGCTCGATTCGGCCGGCGGCGCTCGCGCCTCGCGGGCGCTGGCGATCGGTCTCGGCGCGCTGGTGGCGGCGCGCGCCGGGCTCACGTTCGCGCCCGGCATGTGGGCGTGGGGATTCAACGCCGCGCGCTTCCTGCCGATCGCGGGGTGGACGATGGCGGCGCTCGCCGCACTCGCGCTGGCGCCGCCGCTCGCGCGCCGGCTCGAGCCACGACTCGCAGCGCTCGGCGATTCACTGGCGCGCCGGGCGTTTCCGGAGGCGGTGGTGCTGGTGGCGCTCACCGCCGCGCTGGTCGCGCTGCTTCCCGATCGCGTCTGGCTGGTGGGCGATTTCCTGCTGCGCCTCGGCTGCGCCCGCGGCCAGATCCCTGTCGACCTCGTGTTCCCCCAGGCACTGCCGCTCGACGTGTTTCTCCACCACCATTTCCCCGTGATCCTCCAGTCCATGGACGTCGCCGACACCAACACCTGGGAGCGCGTGCTGGGGGCGGCGGAGGCCGGAGCGCTGGCGGCGCTGGCGATCGTGTTCGGGCGCGAGCTGGGCCTGTCGGGAGCCGCGCTGGTCGCCGCGTTCGCGAGCGTGTGCGCGACCGGCCTGCTCGGCATGTTCACCGGCTACGGCAAGGGCTTCGTCGAGCTGACGGTGCTGACGGTCGGGGCCGGCGTCGCGGCGCTGCGCTTCGCGCGCACCGGACGCGGCGCCTGGTGGATGGCGATCGCGATCATCGCGGCGCTCGCCGTCCATCGCTCGGCGATCACGCTGCTCCTCCTGCCGCCGGTGGCCGGCGTGCTGTGGTGGCGGGCGCACGGCGCGCGAGCCGCGGCGGCGAGTCTTCCGCGACTCGCCGCGCTGGCCGCGCCGTTCCTCGCCGCGGGACTGTTCTCGTCGCAACTGATCGCGTCGATGAAGGTGACCGACGCCGCGCATCTCGCGCCGACCGGGCGCTCGCCCGGGGCCATCGCCGGCGCCGCGTTCGCCCCCATGCATCTGCTCGAGATCCTGAACCTGATCGGGCAGGAGACGCCGCTCCTGCTGCTCGCGCCGATCGTCGCGCTGGCGCCGGGCAGCGCGCTGGCGGCGCGTCGCCGCGAGTGGGTGGTGCTGCTGGCGCTGGTGGTTCCCGCGCTGCTGATTCTGCTGTTCGTTCATCCGCGCCAGGGATTGTTCCGCGACTACGACGTGTTCGCGCCCTCGCTGGTGTCGCTGGCGCTGGCCAGCGCGCTGCTGTTCGGGGACACGCTGCGCGCGACTCCGGCGCGCGCCTGGCTGGTGCCGGCGCTGGCGCTGGTGACCGCCGGTGCGGCGCTCGAACATCTGCTGCTCCAGAACCAGATCACGGCGGGCTTCCACCGGATCGAGGCGTATCTCGAGGGTCCGCCGCGGCGGAGCGACACGGAGCGCGCGCTCCTGTGGTCGTTTGTCGCCGAGCGCCAGCTGGCGCTCGACCGGCGAGACCAGGCGGTGGCGTCGTTCGCGAAGGCGGCCGATTTCGCGCCCAGTCCGAGAATCCTGCTCGAGTGGGCGCTGGCCGAGGAGGATCGCCACGACTGGGCCGCGGCCCGCGAGGTGTATCGCAAGCTGGTGGCACGTTCGCCCGAAGCCACCGTGGGCTGGCTCGGCATCGCCAACAACTCGGTCAATCTCGCCGATCGCGCCGAAGCGTGGCGGGCGGCGATGATCGCGCGGCAGCTCGAGCCTTCGCGACCCGAGGCGATCGGCATCCTAAACATGCTGGCGCGCGGGGACTCGCTGCATGTCGTCCCCTGATCGCGACGCCGGCTCGACCGGAATGTCGGCTGCGGGCGGCGACGGCGCCCGCGCGCTGTGGCTCACGCTGGCGCTGATCCTCGCCGCGCGCGCCGCGTTCACCTTTCTGCCGGGCACCTGGGGCTGGAGCCTGGCGGCGCAGCGCGATCTCGCGCCGATCTGGAGCTGGCCGCTGTGGCTGCTGGGCGCGCTCCCGTTGTTGCCGCCGGTCGCGCGCGCGCTCGCGGCGCCGGCGGCGCGGCTCGGCGATGCGGCGACGCGCTCGCCCGCCGCCGCGTTCGTCGCCCCGGCCCTGGCGGCCGCGATCCTGGTGCTGGTGTTTCCCGATCGCGTGCGATTCGTGGGCGACGCGCTGCTGCGCCAGCGCACGCTCGAAGTGCAAGGGTTGATTCCCGCGGCCTGGTATCCACAGGCGCTCCCGCTCGACCTCGCCCTGCATCATCAACTTGCGAGCGCGATGATCCATGCGCTGGGCGTGAGCGCCGCGCTGCCCGGGCGGCTGATCGGGGCGTGCGACGCGGGGCTGCTGGCGCTGTGCGCGGTGGCGTTCGCGCGGGTGCTCGAGCTGCGCGGGGCGGCGGCGCTGGCCTGCGGCGCGATCGTGTTCTGGGGCGGCGCGCTCACGCTGTTCACCGGCTACAACAAGGCCTTCGCCGAGATGGCGGTGCTGACCGCGGCGTGTGGGGTCCACGCGCTGCGCGCGGCGCGCACCGGCCGCGGCCTCGCGCGACTCGGGCTCACGCTGGCGGTGGCGCTGCTCTTCCACCGCTCGGCGCTGGCGCTGCTGCCGGTCGCGATCGTCGCGTGGATGCAGGTGGCGCGCGGCGATCCCGCGGGTGCTCGGGCGAAGCCCGCGGCCCTGGCGCGGGCGGCGCTCGCGCCGGTGGTCGTGCTGGCCTTCATGCTGCCGCGCATCGTCCGGATCGTCACGCACATCGATCCGATGCACTTCGCGCCGCAGGCGCTCCGCGGCGGGTCGTTCCTGGCGCGGGAGCTCGGCGGCGCTCGACCGGCGGATCTCGTGAACCTCTTGATCTTCCTCGTCCCGCTTGCGCCGCTCGTGCCGACCCTCGCATGGCCGGCGGCCCACCACGTGCGCCGGCGCGACGCCGTGGTGCTGCTGTCGCTCGCGCTGCCGTTCCTGCTGGTGATGCCGTGGATCCATCCCGGGCAGGGCCTGTTCCGGGACTGGGACGATTTCGCGGCGACCGGCGTGGCGCTGGCGCTGGTCGCGGCGTGGCTCGCGGGCGAGACCCTGCGCGCCTCGCCGCGCGCGGCCGCCCTCGCGCCGGCGCTGGTGCTGGCGTGCGCGATGCCCACGGTCCAGTGGCTCGCACATCACGGCGATCTCGCGCGCGGGCTCGAGCGCGTGCGGCGCTTCGTCACCGAGCCGCCGCGGCGGATCGCCTTCGAGCGCGCCGTGACCTGGCAGTTCATCGGGCAGAGCGAGGCCGACCGCCGGCGCTTCGTGCCGTCCGCGGACGCCTATGCGCAGGCGGCCGAATTGTTGCCGAGCCCGAACGTGACGCGGCAATGGGGCGTCGCGGAGCTGCGCGCCGGGCGCTACGCGCGCGCGCGCCGCGTCTACGAAGGGATCGTCGCGCGCGATTCGACCGACGCGTTCGGCTGGACCGGGCTTGCGCTCGCCGCGCGGCGACTGGAGGATGACGCGGGCGCTCAGGACGCGATCGAGCACGCGGTGCGTCTCGATCCCGATGGCCGCGCCCTGCGGGCGATGCTCCAGGTACTGGCGGTCTCGGACTCGGGCGCGACCTCTCGATGAGCACGGAAATCGAATGAGCGCGCGGCCGGGCGATCCGCGCAGGTCCGCCGCGCGAATGCGCGGCGCGTCGAAGCCGGCGCGTGCCGCGGCGACGGCCGAGCGCGCGGCCGCGCTACCGGCGATGCCCGAGGGTGTCGCGACGCGCGCCTGTTGGGCGGCGCTGGCGGCGCTGGTTCTCATGGCCGCGCTGCGCGCGGGGCTCGGCGCGACGCACGGCATGGCGGCGTGGGGCCTCAACACGCTCCGCTTCCTGCCGCCCGCGCCCGGCTGGCCGCTGTGGGCGCTGGCCTCGGCCGCGCTGATTCCGGCGCTGGCTCGGCCGCTCGCCGCGCCGCTCGCGCGCCTCGGCGACACGCTGGTGGACGCGCCGTGGCGCGCGACGCTGATCGCGGCCCCGATCGGCGCGGGCGTGGTGCTCGCGCTTCCCGATCGGGTGCGATTCGTCGGCGACTTCCTGCTGCGGCAGGGAACGGTCGAGGAGGCGGGAAAGCCCGGGCTGCTCTTCCCGCAGGCGCTGCCGCTCGACGTCTTCCTGCACGTCACGCTGCCCACGCAACTCATCGACGGTCTCGGCTTCGACGCCAACAGCGCCGCGCGCGCCGTCGGCGCGGTCGAAGCGGCGGTGCTCGCGGCGCTGTCGATCCGCTTCGCGCGCACGCTTGGAGTGCGCGGCGCCACGGTGGTGGCGGTGGCCGCGATCGCCTGGTGGAGCGGCGCGCTCTCGATGTTCACCGGCTACAGCAAGGCGTTCGCCGAGCTGAGCGTCCTGTCTCTTGCCCTCGTCTGGCTCGCGATCCGGGCGCTGCGCACCGGTGCGCCGCCGCTCGCGTTCGGCATTCTGTTCGGCCTGAGCCTGACGCTCCATCGCTCGGCGATCGGCTTTGC
Organism: Candidatus Sulfotelmatobacter sp.; assembly: GCA_035498555.1. NCBI lineage: Bacteria > Pseudomonadati > Acidobacteriota > Terriglobia > Terriglobales > Candidatus Korobacteraceae > Candidatus Sulfotelmatobacter > Candidatus Sulfotelmatobacter sp. The sequence goes on along the minus strand of DATKAB010000006.1, from coordinate 24,741 downwards.
ACCCCTGGGCATCGCGACCTGGGCGTTGTGGGGAAGGGAGCACGGAGCCTCCGGCGCATGGAAGCGCCCGGCGACGTGGATCGCGCTCGCGATTCCGATCGCGATGTTCGGCCTGATGGTCCCGAAGCTGGTCGCGACGTTCCTGAGATGGGACGCGATCCATCTCACCCCCGCCGAGGTGAAGCTCGAGGGCGGGCCGCTGCGCGCCGCGTTCTACGGCAATCGCCCGGCCGATCTCGCCAGTCTGCTGCTGATGCTGGCGCCGCTGCTGCCCGCGGCCTTGGCGGCGCTGGCGATCAGCGCGCGCGCCCTGCCGCGCAAGCGCGAGGCGCTGCTGCTCGCGGCGCTGGTGGTGCCGCTGGTCGGCGTCATCCCGTTCCTCCATCCGGCGCAGGGCATGTTCCGCGACTGGGACGATTTCGCCTGCGCGGGTGCCGCGACCGCTGCGGCCTGCGCGTGGATGGCGGGCGAGTCGCTACGCGGCGCCCCGCGGTTTTCGTGGCTGGCGCTCGGCCTGGCACTGGCGGCGGCGGTGCCGAGCTTCCAGTGGCTGGTGCTGCAGAGCGATCTCGATCGGGGATTGAAGCGCGTCGAGGCGATCGTTGCCGAGCCGCCGCCGCGCACCGACACCGAGCGCGGCAACACCTGGGACTTTCTCGGCATCCGCAACTTCAGGCTGCAGCGCTGGGAGGCGTCGGCGACGGCCTTCGCGCATGCCGCCGAAACCGCGCCGAGCCCGCGCATCCTGCATCAGTGGGCGGTCGCCGAAACCGAGGAGGGCCACTACCCGGCGGCGCAGAAGATCTACCGGCGCATGCTCGAGAAGTCGCCCGACGACCTGAACGCCTGGAGCGGGCTCGCCGCGGTCTCGTCGCAGCTCGGGGACACCACCACCACGCGCGAGGCGGCGCTGCAGATGCTGCGCCTGCAGCCCGGCGAGCCGAACGCGACCCTCTTGCTACGCGGGCTGGGTTACGGGGCGCCGGGCGGGAGCGCGCCGCACCGCTAGAACCACCAATTGAGCCCGAGGCTGCCGAGTGGATAGTTGAACGCGGTGTTCTCGCCCAGGGCGCCGTACACATAGTCGGCCTGCAGCGCGAGGCTCCAGCGCTTCCACAGGCGATACTCGTAGCCGGCGCCGCCCACGAACGCGAAGCCGTCATCCGAGTACTGGATGTTGGCGTTGCTGTCCTCGACCGGGAAGTGCTTGTCGTGGGCGCTGGCCACGCCCCATCCGCCACGCAGATACCAGCCGCCCGCGGTCGGGAACCAGGTCCCCATCGCGGTGGTGGCGCTCAGCTTCCACTGGTCGCCGTTGATCTTCTTGCTCCAGTCGATCCGCTCGAAACCGACGGCGACCTTGTGGCTGATCGCGTAGGCGAAGCGGAACTGGACCAGAGGCGCGGACTCGCGGCTCTGGTCGCTGAATCCGTCGGGCGGAAGCGCGACGAATGCATCCTTGCCGGCTCCAATGAAATTCGCCGAGCCGTAGCCGTAACTGAAACCCATCATCCACGAACGGCGGGTCGGGATCCGGCTCTGGCTGGATCTGGGAGCCTTCGCGTTCGGCTTCGGGGCCGGCGTGGCGGTCGGCGCGGTGGCCGGAGGCGCGCCGGTTCCGGTGGCGGGCGGAGGCGCTGCGGGCGCGGGCGGCGTGGAAGGCGCGGGTGGCTGGCCCTGGGCGCGGGCGGATCCTCCGAGGACAATCATCGCCAACGCCAGCATTCCCAGCGAACGCCAGAACCGCATCGAGACTCCTTCAGGATTTCCGGTCGGGTGATCGGTCGCGTGTCGAGGCCGCGTGCCTGGCTGAATCCGGCCCGAGCGGGCCGGCGGCCGGGCGGGTACCTTAGCCGCTTCCGGGCGGTTTGTGCCAGTGATTCCGGGGGCCCGCTTCAGCTTCCCGGCACCCTCTCGCGCAGCTGGGCGGCCCAGGCGCTGGAGGAGTCGCTCGCCAGGTAGAGGGCGGCCCATTTCCGCGCCTCCTCGGCGCGTCCGACCTGCGCCAGCAGCACCGCTCGGTCGTAGACGGCGTCGAGCCGCACCGGCGCCTGGTCGCGCACCGCGGCGAGCTGCGCGATGGCGCGCAGCTCGAGGCGCCGGCGCTCGATCGGATCGGCTTCGAGCGCCGCGAGCCGCGCCAGAGTCACGCCCAGCCCCAACCGCGCCTCGTCGTGGTGCGGCGCCAGATCCACCGCGGCCAGGTAGCGCTGCTCGGCGTGATGCGGGCTCTGGCGCACCAGATCGAGATGGCCGATCGCGGCGTGGAGCCGCGGGTCATCGGGGTGCCGGCGCAGCGCTGCCACCAGCAGTGACTCGGCGCGCTCGGCGCGGCGCAGCTGATCGGGATGCACGCGGCCACTCGGCGTCGAGGAAACGCCCAGCTCGGAATCGAAGCGCAGCTCGAGCAACCCGACGTCCATCGCCGGTGGCATCAGCGCCCACGCCGCGCGCGCGTCGTCGTCGTCGGGCACGCCGCCAAGGATGCGCGGCGGCACCAGGATCGAGGCCAGCGCCATCGCTGCGAGCCCGAGCATCAGGCCGAGAAAGCCGACGATCGCCCACCAGCGCCAGCGAAAATGGCGCTCGAACTGGGCGGCGGGCGCGGGGAACGGCGGCGGCGTCCGGGTCATGGCGAGCCGGCAGTGTAGCGTGAAGGGGACACCCGGGCATTGCCGCCCCCCTTGCCGCCTGCTATTTTGGCGGGCAATCGCGCACTGTCGCGACCGTTACGGCTCCACGCGATCATTCACGAGGAGTGTTTCGCGCCCTATGGCCGTTGCCCGCTTCCTCCAGATTTCCGATCTCCACCTCGGCCGCAGCTTCGGATGGCTGCCCGCCGAGAAGCGCGCCGAGCGCCGCGCCGATCAGCGCCGCGCCCTGGAGCGCGCGGTGCGCGAGGCGATCGAGCGCGGGATCCACGCCATCCTGATTCCCGGCGACCTGTTCGACGCCGACGGAGTGGATGCCGAGACCATGGCGTTCACGGTCAAGGTGTTCGAGGTCCCGGGCTGCCCGCCGGTGTTCATCACGCCCGGCAACCACGATCCCTGGTCGGAGAGCTCGCACCTGTGGAGCGCGCGCATGCTCAAGGCGCGCGGCTGGAGCTGGCCCGAGACCGTCCACATCTTCACCACCGCCAACTGGAGCGCGGCCACGGTGCCGAATCTCAGCAGCGTCCACGTCTACGGCCGCTGCTTCACCTCGAGCGCCGTCTCCACGTCGCGCCCCCTCGAAGAGGGCTCGGTGATCCTGCCGGACTCGGCCGACGCCCAGGGTCTCGAAATCGCGATGTTCCACGGCTCGAACGAGGAGAAATGCCCGCCGGGCCAGAAGGTCACCGCCCCCTTCAGCGAGAAGGAGATCGCGCACTCGCCGTTCGCCTACCACGCCGTCGGCCACTACCACGTGCCGTCGCGCATCGAGCAGAAGGGCGGCGACATGTCCTCGACCACGGGGCGCGGCGTGAGCGGCCGCGCCTCGGCCGGAGTGCGGCTCGCCTATGCCGGCTCGCCGATCGCCCTCGACCTCTCCGAGACCGGCGAACACGGCGCGCTCGAGGTGCGGGTCGAGTACGGCGGGCGCCAACCGATGATCGAGGTCGAGCCGATCGCGCTCGATCGCCGGCGCACCTTCGACCTCAACGCCGACATCAGCGGCTGCTCCAGCGCCGAGCAGGTGGACCGCCGCGTGCAGAAAGCGCTCGACGAAGCCGGCGTGAGCGAGCTGGATCTGGCGCAGGTGCGGCTCCAGGGCCGGCTCGCGCACGGGCTGCGCTACGCGGGCGCCAGCGCCGAGATGCAGCGCCGCGCGTTCTTCCTGCGCGTGGACCTCAAGCGCGTGCGCCCCGACTACGATCTCGATCGCTATCGGCGCGAAGAGCCCTCGACCACCGAGGCGCGTTTCGCGAGGGCCCTGCTCGACCGCATTGACGCCGAGAAGGATCCCGAAGAGAAGGCGGTGCTCGAGAGCGCGCTCTACTACGGCCTCGACGCCTTCAAGCTGCGCGAGGTGATGCCGGCCTACGAGGACCTCGGCGCGTGAAGCTCCTGCGCCTCAAGGCCGACGGTTTCGGAGCGCTCCGAGGCGAGTTCTCGTTCGATCCCGGGCGGCTGACGCTGATCGTCGACGACAACGAGCGCGGCAAGTCGACCCTGATCGCGGCGATCACGGCGGCGCTGTACGGGCTCGACGACGACAAGCGCGCCCATCGCGTGATGACGCCGCTCGATCGCTGGCGGCCCTGGGACGGCGGCAGCTACCGGGTCGAACTCGACATCGAGGAGGACGGCACGCGCTACACCATCAAGCGCGACTTCGCGCGCGGCGGCGTCGAAGTCTGGAACGACAAGGGACAGGAAGTGACCGCCGAGTTCCGCGCCGGCAAGGACCTCTATCCGGTCGGGCAGAAGCTGCTCGGCCTCGACCTCTTCGAGTTCGAGAAGTGTGCGCTGGTGCGCCAGAACGATCTCGAAGGCGTGGTGCCCGGCGAAGAGAAGGCGCGCCGCATGTCCACGCTCCATGCGCGGCTCGAGAACGCGGCCGACACGCGTGTCGGCGACACCAACGCCACCGAGGCGCTGCAGGTGCTGGCCACGGCCGCCGCCAACTACACCAGCCGCGAGCTGGACTCGACGCTCACCGTCGAGAACGCGGTCAAGCGGCTCGAGATGATGACCGGTCTGCTCGAGAGCGAGCTGAAGCAGCTCGAGCACGACTATTCGCAGATTCAGGCGCCGCTCGAGCGACTGAGCAAGCTCAGCGACGCCGAGAAGGACGCGCGCGCCGTGCTCGACACGCTCGACTCCGAGCGGCGCGAGGCGCTGGCCGGCGAGATCCGCCGCCAGCTCGAGGAGAATCGCCGCCACCAGGCCGAGCTGGAACAGCTCGAGGACGAGGTCAAGAGCCTGTCGGTGGCCGCCGAAATACCGGCCAACGCCGAGGCCGACCTGCGCGAAACCGTCGCCAAGCACGAAGAGGCGCTGAAGAGTCTCGAATCGCTCGAAACGCGCCGCAAGGAAGAGCAGGCCCGCGAGCGTGGAGCGCTCGCGGCCGAGGCCGAATCGCTCTCGATCTACTCGGCGTGCGAGCCCGATGACGCCGACCGCGCCGTGGCGCTGGCCGGGGAGATGCGCCGGGTGGGCGAGGAGGACCAGAAGCTGCGCACCGAGGTGTTCGGGCTGCGCGACGCGCTGGCCGGCCGCGGCGTCGAGCCCGAGCGCATCCAGCAGCTCGGTGGGCGCTTCCAGCGCCTCTCGCCCGACCAGCAGCGCTTGCTGCGCAGCCAGTCCGAACTGGCGCTGGCCTTCCAGACCGAGGTCGCCGACCTCGAGCGCACCCGAACCGAGAGCACCGACATGCTGCGGCGCATCGATTCGCTGCGGACCTCGCGGCGGCTGCCGGGCCTCGTGTTGCTGGCGAGCGGGGTCAGCCTCGGCATCGCTGGCGGTGTGTTCATGGCGTTCAAGATGGGCGGGCCGCTCGGCGTGGTGCTGCTCGGGGGCGCCGCGGTGCTGCTGCTGGTCGGCGGCGGATTGCTGGGCAACGCCGCGGGCGCGCGCAGCGACGATCGCGAGCTGGCGCTGCGGCAGCTCAGCGACGCGCAGCGGCGGCTCAACCAGCTGCGCAGCCAGCGGGCAGAGACCGAGGTCGGATTGAGCGAGCTGTCGCGCAGCATGGGCTACCGCGATCCGGTCGAGCTGATGCGCGACTGGGGCGAATACGCGCAGCTCCAGGAAGAGAGCGGGCCGGTCACGCGCGCGCAGCAGCAGCTCGGCTCGCTCGATACACGGAAACGCAGCGCGGTGGACGAAGCGCGCGGCCTGCTGGCGCGCGCCGGCGGCGGCGAGCCCACCGCCGAACGGCTCGAGGCGCTGGCCGCCGGCGTCCGAAAGCTCGCGAGCATCCGCCAGAGGATGGCCGACACGGAGAAGAGCTGGTCGTGGATCGACGACGAGAAGCGCGTCGCCGAAGCGTCGGCCACCGGATTGAAGGAGCGGGCGGTCAAGATCCTGGCCGCGGCGGGTTTGACCTACGACGCGGCGCAGCCGTGGGGACCGCAGGTGCAGCAGCTCGCCGAACGGGCGAAGAGCAAGTCGCGGCTCGCCACGCTCGAGAACGAGCTGATCCCGCAGGCGAAGCGGCGCGTGCTGCCCGACAAGTCACGCGCCGACCTCGAGAACCAGCTCGAGATGCTGCAATCCAAGGGCGCCAGCGCGGGTGCGTCCGGCGCGCGCGCTCAGGCGGAGATCGATCAGGAGAGCCGCACGCAGCGCGAGGCGCTCGAGAAGGTGCAACAGCAGCGGAACGATCTGCGCCTCGAGATCGATCGGACCTGGAGCCGCTACCACACCGAGCAGCCCGAGAAAGCCGAGCGTCTCGAGCGCGCCGAGATGGCGCTGGCCCGCGCGCGCCGCTTTCGCCGCGCGGTGGACATCGCGCGCGAGACCATCTCGACCGTGGCGCAGGAGACCCACAAGCGCTGGGCCGACCACCTCAACACCCGGGTCGCCGAGCTGCTCGCCGGCGTGGGCGCGGTGGTCGAACAGGTGCGATTCGGCGACGACCTCGACTTCTCGGTGACCGTGACCGGGCAGCAGATGGCGCGCGGCCGCGCCGTACAGACGCTGTCGGCCGGCGCGCGCGACCAGCTCTATCTGGCGGTGCGCCTCGCAGTGAGCGAGTACCTGTCGCGCGGCAAGGCGCCGCTGCCGATGCTGATCGACGACGCATTCGCGAGCAGCGACGACACGCGTGCCAAGCTCGGCATGAAGCTTCTGATCGAGCACTTCGCGCAGCAGCACCAGGTGCTGGTGGTGACCTGCCACCGCGGCCGGCACCAGACGCTGGCCGAGGCCGATCGCGCGCTCTATGCCGAACGCGTCCAGTGGCTCGATCTGGCGGCCGCGCGGCCGGCCGCCGCGAAGAGTTAGACTCCGCCGCCATGCCCCCGACCTCCGCGCGGCGAATCGCATCCGTGTTGTCGAGCGGTGTCGTGGCATTGGGGCTGCTGCGGCTCGGCGTCGCGTCGCGCGCCTCGGCGCAGGCGCCGCTTCCAAGCCTGCTCGGCTTCCGCAGTGCCGACGTGCCGGCCGAGCGCGCGCGCGAGGCCACGCTGGACGCCGGTATCCGGCCCGACTCGCTGCGCCGCCACCTGCGGATCTTGACCGAGACGCCGCATGTCGCCGGCACGCCCGCCGATCTCGCCGACGCCGAGTACGTGCGCAACCGGCTGATCGCCTACGGCTGGGATGCGCATCTCGAGGCGGTGCCGGTCTACCTCAACTATCCGGCCGAGCCGGTGCTCGAGCTGACCGAGCCCACCGCCACGCCGCTCGCCACGCGCGAGCGCGGCCTGCAGTGGGACAAGGACGCCTACGATCGCGACGCGTTCCCGGCGTTTCACGGCTATGGCGCGGCCGGCGAGGTCACCGCGCAGGTGGTGTACGCCAACTACGGCGACGTGGATGACTTCAAGAAGCTCGCCGAGGTCGGCATCGACGTGCGCGGAAGGATCGTGCTGGCGAGGTACGGAAGGAACTTCCGCGGGCTCAAGGTGCGCAACGCCGAGCGCGCCGGAGCCGCCGGGGTGATCATCTACAGCGATCCGGCCGACGACGGCTTCGCCAGGGACGACGTCTATCCGCGCGGCCAGGGCCGCCCGGAGGACGCGATCCAGCGCGGCAGCGTCCAGTACCTGTCGGAGGGCCCGGGAGATCCGACCACGCCGGGCTGGGGCTCGACCGACAAGGGCAAGCGGCTCAAGCCCTCCGAGGTCAAGGGCATTCCGAAGATTCCGTCGATCCCGCTGTCGTGGGGCGAAGCGAAGAAGATCCTGCTCGCGCTCGACGGGCCGCGCGTCCCCGACGCCTGGCAGGGCGGGCTCGAGCTGACCTATCACATGGGTCCCGGGCCGGCCAAGGTGCACATGAAGATCGGCCAGAACTATTCGGTGCGGCCGATCTGGAACGTGATCGCGACCCTCAAGGGACGCGAAGCGCCCGATCAATGGGTGATCGGCGGCAATCATCGCGACGCGTGGGTCCACGGGGCCAACGATCCCAACAGCGGCACCATCACCATGCTCGAGGTGGCGCGCGGGATCGGCGCGCTCACCCGCAACGGCTGGCGGCCGCGCCGCACGCTGGTGCTGTGCTCGTGGGATGGCGAGGAGTACGGCCTGCTCGGCTCGACGGAATGGTGCGAGACCAACGCCGCCGAGCTGAAGCAGAAGGCGGTCGCCTACGTCAACGTCGACGCCGCGGTCGGAGGGCACGATTTCGGCGTCAGCGGCGCGCACGCCCTGGGCGACGTGATCACCGAGGTCATCAACGACGTGAAGGACCCCGGCAAGGGCCCGAGCGTCGGGCAGGTGTGGGCGGATCGGCTGAAGAACGAGGGCCGTGCCGACTGGGCGCGCAGGAATCGCGAACGCCGCTGGCGCGGGGAGCCCGAGCAGATCTTCGTGCCGATGCCCGGCTCGCTCGGCAGCGGTTCCGACTACACTGCGTTCGAGGATCGTCTCGGCATCGCCTCGTGCAATCTCGGCTTCGGAGGCGTGGGCGGCGTCTACCACTCCCAGTACGACGACTTCGCGTTCATGGACCGGGTGGTGGATCCCGGCTACGCCTACCACGTCGCGATGGTGGAGATCTGGTCGCGGCTGGCGCTGCGGCTCGCCGAAGCCGAAGCGATTCCGCTGCGTTACTCGGAGACCGGAAATTTCGCGCTCGAGGAAATCCAGACGCTCGACGATCGGGCCGACGACGTGAACGCCGCGCTCGCCGATTCCTCGAAGCTCAAGGCCGATCTCACCGCGCTGCGCGCCGCGGCCACGCACTTGCGCGATGCCGGGCGCACGCTCGAGAGCGCGGTGGATCGCGCGCTCACCCGCGGCGTGTGGCCGGATGGGAGTGCGGCGAGCACCAACCGGCTCCTGATCGGCGCCGAGCGCAACTTCATCGGCGCGGGCTTGCCGGGTCGCACCTGGTTCCTGAACGAGATCTACGCGCCGGGGCTCAACACCGGCTACGCCGCGGTGCCGCTGCCGCGTCTCGGCCAGGCGGTGCTCGAGCACGACGCGCACGCGTGGCGCGACGGCGTCGAGCCGATCCGCGCGGCGCTCGAACGCACCGCCACCGCGCTGCAGGCGAAGTAGCGCGGCCGCGCGCGGCGCGCGCGTGATGCGCGCCGCGCCGCCCTAGCGGGTCGGCGCGTTGGGACGCTGACCGTCGCCGCGCGGGCGCACCAGCAGCCCGCTGAGGATCAGAGCGAGGCCGATCAGTCCCGGCACCAGTCCGATCGCCCAGGCGTTGTCGCCGGTGTGCATGACGATCAGCATCGCCGAGAGGCCGATGCCGGTGAACAGCGTGACGATCCCGCCGATCATCAGTCCCTGCGAGCGGCGGCGGGAGATATCGTCGAAACTGCGGAACATCGCGCTCGGGTCGTCCCAGTCGTCGGATCCGGCCGGAATCGGCGGAAGCTTGCCGGGATCCACGCCGCGCTGGATCGCGGCGATGCGCTCCTGCTGCGCCAGCTCGACCATGCGCTGCCTCGCCAGGGTGCGTACGATGCCCATGGTGATGCCGCCGATGATGGCGACGATCGGCACCGAGAAGATCATCAGGGGAACGATGAAGTCCGCGTCGAAGATGTTGCCGAGCCACATGGCCGGCCTCCTGGAATTGGGTGGGGTGTCGCTCGAGATGGCCTGCTTCAATCGCTTGGACGGCCGAGGGCCCCGGGCGGGTTTCACGCCTCGCGGGCGGAAGTTTCGGTGAAACCCGGCGACCCCGAGCCCCCGTCCAACCCGCTGGTGCACCAGACCGCGAGGCCGCAGCCACCGGACGAGGAGGGCCCATGGATCGAGCGCGCGCGCGCCGGCGACGCCGCGGCGTTTCGGCTGCTGGTGGAGCGGCACCGCGATCGGGTGCACGGGCTCGCGCGGCGCATGTTGCGCAGCGATCCCGATGCCGAAGAAGTGGCGCAGGACGCGTTCGTTCGCGCCTGGCGGGCGCTGCCGGGGTTTCGTGGCGATTCGAGCTTCGGCACCTGGCTGCACCGGATCGTGATGCGCCTTTCGCTCGACCGGCTGGAGGCGATGCGCCGGCGGCAGCGGCGGGAACCGGCCCTGGAGGATGCGCTCGAGCCGGCGGTCGAGGGGCCCGACCACGACGCTCGCCTGCGCGCGCGGAAACTGGATGCGTTGGTGGCGAACCTCAGCGACGCGCAACGCGCGGCGGTGACGCTGTATTACTATGAGGAGCGTTCGGTGGAAGACGTGGCCCGGGTGCTGAACCTGCCCGAGAACACCGTGAAGACGCACTTGAGCCGCGCGCGCGCCGTGTTGCGCGCGGCGTGGCTCACCGGGGACGAAGAGTGATCTGCGCGGAATTCGATCGCTGGCTGGACGAGGGCCAGCCGCGCGAGCGGCTCGAGGCGATGTCGGCGCACGCTACGAGCTGCGCGCGGTGCATGCGCGCGCTGGCGGCGGCGCTCGAGGTGGACGCGCTGCTGGCGTCCCCGGATCGGGTCGCGGGCCGCGCACCGGCCGATTTCACCGAGCGCGTGATGAATCGCGTGATCGTGACGCCGCAGATCTCCGCCGCGCCGATCTCGGCCCGGGCGCGGCTCGGCACCGGCCTTCGCTCGGGCCCGCTCTGGCTGCGCGCGGTGTCGGATCCGGCGGTGGTGCTGGCGCTGCTGGTCGCGGCGCTGGTCGCCTGGCGCGGCCCGGCGCTCGTCGTCGCGGCTCCGGCGGCGGCGCTGGCGCTGGCCGGTCGGGCGGCGGCGTTGTTCAGCGCGCCGAGACTTGTGCCGCCCGGCGTTCCGGACTGGGCGCGGCTCGGAGTGATGATCGCCGCGCTGCCGCCGCTGGCGTGGCTCGGCTGGCGCCTCTTCCGCGCCACCGAGGCGGTTGCCGCGCGCGTGGCGCGCCACCCATAGCCTGATCCCCGCCCCCCGCTGGCACCGCGAGCCTTCTGCTACCCTCGCTCGGTGCCCCCGAATCCGCCATCCGACCGGCGCCCCAACCGGCTCGCCGGCGAGAAGAGCCCCTATCTCCTCCAGCACGCCCATAACCCGGTGGACTGGCACCCGTGGGGCGAAGAAGCGTTCGCGCGCGCCCGCGTGGAAGACAAGCCGATCTTCCTCTCGATCGGCTATTCGACCTGTCACTGGTGCCACGTCATGGAGCGCGAGTCGTTCGAGAGCGACGCGGTGGCCGAGCCGCTCAACCGGTGGTTCGTGCCGATCAAGGTGGATCGCGAGGAGCGGCCCGACGTGGATCGGATCTACATGACCGCGATGCAGGCGTTGGGGCTGGGCGGCGGCTGGCCGCTCAACGTGTTCCTCACCCCCGAGCTCGAGCCTTTCTTCGGCGGCACCTACTTCCCGCCCGACGCCGCGTTCGGACGTCCGGGCCTGCTCCAGGTGCTCCCGCGCGTTCACGAAGCGTGGCTCGAGCGGCGCGGCGATCTCGAAGACACCGGGCGGCGCGTGCTCGCGGCGCTCGCCGATCTCGAGAAGCCCGAGCAGGCGGCGCGCGACGAGCTGGCGCTCCTCGATCTCGCCTGGAGCTGGTTCGAGCGCACCGCCGATCGCGACCACGGCGGCTTCGGCACCGCGCCCAAGTTTCCCTCGCCCTGCAATCTCGCGTTTCTGACGCGCTTCGCGGTCGCCAATCCAGATCGGCGCGAGGCGGCGCTGAGACTGGTCGCGGCGCAGCTCGACGCCATGCGCGCCGGCGGCATCCACGATCACCTCGGCGGCGGGTTCCATCGTTACAGCGTCGACGCCGCGTGGCGCGTGTCGCATTTCGAGAAGATGCTGTACGACCAGGCGCAGCTCGCGTGGGCGTATCTCGAAGGCTTCCAGATCACCGGCGATTCGACCTGCGCCGACACCGCGCGCCGCATCTTCACTTACGTGTTGCGCGATCTGTCATCGCCGGAGGGTGGCTTTTGTTCGGCCGAGGACGCCGACAGCGAGGGCGAAGAAGGGCGCTTCTATGTGTGGACGCCGACGCAGCTCGAGGAGGCGCTGGGCGCCGAGGATGCGAGCCTGTTCGCGCGCCGCTACGGCGTCACACCGCAGGGCAACTTCGAGCACGGCGCGAGCGTGCTCTACGAGGCGCGCACGGTCGCCGAGCTGGCGCGCGAGCGGAAGCTCGACGAGGCCGCACTCGAGGCGCGGCTCGACCGCGCCGCTGACACGCTGCTCGCGGCACGCTCTCGCCGGACGCGGCCGCATCTCGACGACAAAGTGCTGGCCGCGTGGAACGGGCTGATGATCTCGGCCTGCGCGCGCGGCGCGCGCGTGCTCAACGACGGAGCGCTGGCCGAGCGCGGCGCTCGGGCCGGCGAGTTCGTGTGGTCGTGGATGTGGAATGCGAACTCCCGAGAGCTCCAGCGCCGCTGGCGCGAGGGCGAGGCGGCGATGGCCGGGCAACTCGACGACTACGCCAACGTCGCGCTCGGCTTCGTCGATCTCTACGGCGCCACCTTCGAGCCGAAATGGCTGTCGCGCGCGGCCGAGATCACCGGCGCCATGATCGAGCGCTTCGAGGATCGCGAGGCGGGCGGGTTCTTCGAGAGCCCCCCGGGAGATGACAGCATTCGGTTACGTCTGAAGGACGGGCACGATGGCGCCGAGCTGGCCGGGAACTCGATCGCGGCGCAGGTGGTGCAAGCCCTCGGCGTACTGCTCGACCGCGCGGCGTGGCGCGAGGCGGCGAATCGGGCGTTCGCGTACTATTCGCGACGGCTTGGCGAAGCGCCGGCAATGATGCCGCAGATGCTGGTGTCGATGGATCTGGCGCGGGCGACGCCGCGGCAGGTCGTGATCGCGGGCGATCCGGCGGCACCGGATACCCGCGCCCTGATCGCGGAATTCGATCGGCGCTTCCTGCCCCACGATCTGCTGCTGGTCACCGGGGAAGGAGCGCGGCGGCGGCAGCTCGAGGAGCTGGTGCCGTTCGTGGAGCCGCTGGTCGCGAAGCAGGGACGGGCGACCGCGTACGTGTGCGTGGAGTACGCGTGCCGATTGCCCGTGCAGGACGCCGCGGAGTTTGCGGCGCAACTCGACGAGGTCGCGACGGTGGTGAGCAAGCGGAGCTTCTCATGAAATGGTCCGGTCGAGCGCGCGTCGCGCTTTGGTTCGCAGTCGCGCTGAGCGCGGCGTGCACGATCCCCGCCGCAAGTCTCGCCCAATTCGGCGGCGGCCCGGTGCCCGAGCCGGGACAGCTCGTGAAGGTCACGGTGGCGCCGGCGCGTGTGGCGCCCGACGATCGCGCCCGGGCGATCGTCACGCTGCACATCCTGAAAGGTTGGCACGTCAACGCCAACCCGCCCTCGAACGAGAACTCGATTCCCACCGAAGTATCGCTGATGCCGGCCGCCGGCGTGAGCGCCGGCGCGATCGAGTACCCGCCGCCCAGGATCGAGAAGCTTTCCTTCGATCCGCAGCCACAGCTGGTCTGGGACGGCGATATCGCGATCCCGATCCCGATCACCGCGGCCGCGAGCGCGACCGGTCACGTCGTGCTCAAGGGCAAGGTGAAGTTCCAGTCGTGCAACGACCAGGTCTGCCTGCCGCCGGCGAGCGTGGACTTCGATCTGCCGGTCGACGTCGCAGGAGGCGCGACGCCATCGGGCGGGGCGTCGAATCGCGGCGGGTCGACCGCGCCGGGCACCGCCGCAAGTCCCTCGCCGCCGGCCGCCTCCGACACCGGCGCCGCGACCGGCGCGGGCACCTCGTCTGGCTCGCCGGGATCGTTCACCACCGCGCCGCCGCCGAAGGGCGCCGCCCCGGTGCCCGACAATCCCGTGGCGCGCGCGATTGAGGGCGGCGGCATCACCGCACTGCTCGCGCTGTTCCTGTTCGGGCTCGCGCTCAATCTCACGCCGTGCGTCTACCCGATGCTCGGCGTCACGGTCTCGATCTTCGGCGCGCGCCGCGCCGCGCCGCCGCGGCAGGTGATCGGCTACGCCGCGCTCTATGTGCTCGGCATGGCGCTGATGTACACGACACTCGGCGTGGTGGCTGCGCTCACCGGCGGGTTGTTCGGCGGCTTCCTGCAGAGCCCGCTGGTGCTGGCCGCGGTGGGCGTGCTGCTGCTGGTCATGTCGCTCTCGATGTTCGGGCTCTACGAGTTCACCGTGCCGCCACAACTCATGAACAAGCTGGGCGGCGCCACCGCCACCAGCGCCGCGGGCGTGTTCCTGTCGGGACTCGTGGTCGGCGTGTTCGCGGCCCCGTGCGTGGGGCCGGCGGTGGTCGCGCTGCTCGCGGTGGTGGGCGCGAAGGGCGATCCCTGGCTCGGCTTCACCACCTTCTTCACGCTCTCGCTCGGGCTCGGCTTCCCCTACCTGCTGCTCGCGACCTTTTCGAATCTCCTCCAGCGCCTGCCGCGCTCGGGCGAATGGATGGTGTGGGTGAAGGCGATCTTCGGCGTGATTCTCGCCGGGGTGGGCGCCTTCTACCTGCTGCTGGCGTTCGCGCCGAAGCTCGGCGGCTGGGTGCTGCCGGCGGCGCTGGTGCTGGGCGGCCTCTACCTCGGTTTCATCGAGAAGACGAAAGGACGCGGACCCAATTTCCGCTGGGCCAAGCGCGCGATGGGAGGGGCGGCCATCGTCGTCGGCGCGTGGATCATCTTCAGCACGCCCACTCAGGGCGTCGCGTTCCGCCCCGCCGACGATCAGTCGCTGCAGGCGGCGATCGCCACCGGGCGGCCGGTGTTGCTCGAGTTCTCGGCCGACTGGTGCGTGCCCTGCCACGAGCTGGAGCGCTCGACCTTCAGCGATCGCGGGGTGATTGCCGCGAGCCGCGACTTCCACACCTTCAAGGTGGATCTCACGCGCTACGACTCGCCCGAGTCCGAGCGCTGGCGGCGCGTTTACGGGGTGCGCGGCGTGCCGACCGTGATCTTCCTGGGCACCGACGGGGGCGAGATCAAGTCGCTGCGCGTGGAGGGCTTCCTGGCGCCCGAGCCGTTCCTCGCGCGCATGAAGCTGGCGACCCAAAGCGGCGCGCGCGCGGAAAACGAGTAGCGCTCGCCCGGCGGGGTCGCGCGGCCGACGGCGCCGCTACTTCCCAAACGTCGTATTGAGCGCGAAGAACAGCGTGAACTTGGGCCAGCCGTCGCCGTCGTGCGCGACCGTCCACTGCGGCTCGACAAAAGCGTTGAAGGTCTTGGCGCTCGGCTTGACCACCTTGCCGAGACCAATGCCGAGCGGGATGTAGTAGCGGCTGCTCCGCGTGTCGAACGACCACACGCCCGTGCTGCGCAGATACAGACCCTTCTGCAGGTTGTGGATCAGCAGCGGCTGGAACGTGAGCGAGCTCACGTCCTCTCGATTGCCATCGCCGGCAAACGAGGTCTGCCACTGGAGCAGTGCGGCCAGCACCCCGCTGGCGGCCACGTGGACCGCGGTCCCGGCCACGCCGATCTGCCACTTGCCGGTGCCGAGCGCGTCTTCGCTGGCCGTCGGCATGGTGATCAGCGGGCCGGCACCCAACGTCGCGCCGCTCTTCTGCCCGAGCAGCAGGATGTCGAAGATGTTGAGGTCGCCGAGCCCGGTGGTCGTGCCGCCCTTGAAATCGGGGCGGGTGCTGACCGGCACCGTGAGCCGGATGATCTGCGGCATGGGCAGCGGTTTGCCCTTCGGCAGCACGGTGGCGCCGCGGATCAAGAAATCGTTCGAGGACTGATCGGTGCCGTAGAGCGTGGGGTACCAGTAGTCCTGAAGGTTGAGCGAAGGCGCGGGATTGAGCGGATTGTTGCTCTTGTTCATTTCGTCGGAGCTGACTTCGCTCGCGGCGAGCGCGCGCGAGGGCGCGCACGCGGAAACCACCAGCAGGGCGAGGAGGATTGCACGGGGCATGTGCATCACGTCACCTCCGGATCAGAGCGCGGAGCTACATCGGAAAATTCCAGCCCACCAGCAGCTTGAAGTCGGCGATGTCGCCGAGGCCGAGCTTGGCCTCGGAGAAGAAGCGGCTGCCGCGCTTGGTCGGAGCGGTGGCGCCGACGATCAGGCTGCCGCCGACGTCGGTTTCCGAGTCTCCGCCCACGTCGCTGCTGAAATTCGAAAAAGTGATGCCGACGCCCGCGCCGACGTACGGGCGCCACGGAGAGTCTCGCAGGGTGAACATGTAGTGGAGATCGGCGTTCAAATCGAAGGTGGTCACGTGATCGCCGAACCCGATGTCGAGATTGGGAACGAAGCCGATGTTGGGCGCGACGTCGCTGAAGTCCAGCTGCGCGCCGATCAGGAACTGATCGGGCCCGGTGCTGAATCCGACCCGCGGTCCCCAGGCATTGAGTGCGGTGCCGCCGGACGAGTTCGCCGCCAGCGCGGCCACCGGCGTGGCGCTCGCGACGAGCGCCAAGACCAAGATCTTTCTGAACATGCGTGGCTCCTCCGTGAGATCGGGTCGGGAGTGATGGACGCGGCAGAATAAGCGCACTGCCAGCGGCAAGGCAACGCTCCGCGCTCGTCCGATATTTTCCGCGCGCGGGTGCCGCCGGCGAAGGCCTGGGTTAGAGTGCCGCCGGCTCCTCCCCATTCCCCTCGCGAGGTGAATCCTCCATGAGAATCCGCCGTCTGTTTGTCCTTCTATCACTGCTCACCGCGCTGGCGCCCGCGGCCGCGCGCGCCACCATCACTCCCGAGGCCAAGACCGTGCTCGATCGCTACCTCCAGGTCACCGGCGGTCGAGACAAATGGCAGGCGACGCGCTCGACGCACGTGAAGGGCAAGCTGACGGCGTTCGGTCTGCAGGGAACGCTCGAAGCGTGGCGGAAGGCGCCCGACAAGCGTTCGAGCGCGATATCGATCGGCCCGATCACGATCAAGGACTGGCAGAGCGGCAACCAGGCGTGGCGACTCGACACCAGCGGCAAGATCCTGCCGCTCGATGGCGTCGCGCTCGAGCAGGCGCTCTCGAGCGGCTGGTTCGAGAACGAACGCTGGCTCGAACCCGATCAGGCCGGCGGCACGATCACGCGGCTCGCCGACGTCACCGATTCGCTGGGCTCGTTCGCGGTGCTCGAGGTGACGCCGCCCGGGGCCAAGCCGCGGCGCCTCGAGTTCGACAGGAAGACCGGCTACCTCGTCCGTCTGATCACCAAGAGCGATCAGATGACGGTGACCACCACCAACTCCGACTATCGGAGCGTGAACGGCATGATGGTCGCGTTCAAATCGGTGCAGGAGGTGGCCGGCGCGGCCGCCAACAACGCCACCGTGACCGTGGATTCGATCCTGGTCGAAGACATTCCCGACACCCAGTTCACCCCGCCCGCCGAGGCGCTCGCGCCCGTCACCTGGCTCAAGACTGTGGGCGTGGCGCGAATTCCATTCGAATATCACTCGCGGCATCTGTGGATCCACGCCTCGGTGAACGGTGGCCCGCCGGCCGATTTCCTGTTCGACACCGGCGCGAGCGTCACCGTGATCGACAGCGCCTACGCCGCGAAGATCGGCCTCAAATCCGTGGGAAACATGCACGCCGAGGGGGCGGGCTCGGGCGGCGGCGCGTCGTTCGCCACGCTCGACCGGCTGCGCCTCACCACCGCCGACGCCGACGGCGTCGAACTCCAGAACCTGAAGGTCGCGGTGCTCAACGTGAATTCGGTGCTGGCGCCGTTCTTCTGGCGCGACTGCGCGGGCGTCGTGGGCTTCGACGTCATCGTGCGGTTCGTGAACCAGGTGGACTACGACGGCCACAACCTGTTCCTCTACGATCCCAAGACCTTCACCTACGAGGGCAAGGGCACCGCGATCCCGATGACGCTGGCTGGCCACGCCCCGGTCGTCAACATCAAGCTCGATGGCCTGTACGAAGGCGCGGCGCGCGTGGACGTGGGCAGCGGCTCCATGCTCGATCTGCACACGCCGTTCGTCGCCAAGTACGAGCTGATCGCGAAGGCTCCGCGCGCGATCACCGTGATGGGCGGCGGCTTTGGCGGCACCTTCGAGAGCAAGCTGGCGCGCATGAAGTCGCTCGAAATCGGGCCGTATCGCGTCGACGAGCCGCTAATCGGGCTCTCGACCACCACCGAGGGCGCGCTCGCCAGCGAGGACTACGCCGGCAACATCGGCAACGAGCTGCTCGAGCGCTTCAAGGTCACGCTCGACTACGAGCGGCGGAAGATCTATCTCGAGCCGGCGGCGAAATACACCAAGCGTCCCGGCTTCAGCCTGTTCGGCGCTCAGCTCGCGCGCGAGGACGGAACGATCAAGGCCTTCCAGGTGCTGAAGGATTCACCCGCCGATCGCGCCGGACTGGCGGAAGATGACGAAGTCGTGTCGATCGACGGCGTGGCTGCGGCGCAACTCGATCCCGATCAGCTCGAGCAGAAGTTCGTGGATGGCGTGGCCGGCACCCGGGTGAAGCTGGTGGTGCTCCGCAACGGGAAGCAGAAGAACCTCAACGCCACGCTGAAAGAGATTCTGTAGTCGAGCGCGGCACTGCGGCGGACGTCACTGCTGCGGCGCCTCGTTCTTCATGCCGCCCTTGACCCATGCGACCCATGCGGTCTCGAGCTGGTCGGGGCGCGGAAACAGCGTCTTCGCCCGATTGAGCCCGGCGCTGGCGGGCTCGCCAGCCAGGATCGGCTCGAGCACCCAGCCGATGAAGCGATCGCCTTCGCGCATCGCGAGGAAGCGCGCGAACGACAGGGCTTCCGCGTCGTAGAACGGCGCATCGGCACCGGTGGCGCCGGCCGGCGCCGGCTTGCCGGCAGCGGGCGTCGACTTGCCGCCGCTCTTCGCCGCGTTCGCGGGCTGGCCCTTCGATTTCGCCGGCGGCCCGGGCTCGGGTCGCGACATGGCGAGCAGCCGATCGATGGGGATGTGCTGGTCGATGTGCGCGCTCACGAGCCCGAGGCGGCGGCCCTGCTCGACCGGCGAGGCGCACAGTCCCGCTACCGCGCTGTCGAACCAGTCGGGTGTGAGCCGCGCCTTGCCCGGCGGCGGCGAAGCCCTGGCGTTCACCCGCTCGAACGCCGCGAGGTACCAGCGGCCGGCTCGCTCCGAGAGCTCGGGCGCCGGCGGCGGCGCGCCGGCTCGCGGCGGCCAGTCGGTGAGCACGTAGTCGACGCCGGCTTCGCGCAGCGAGGCGGCGCTGACGCGGGACGGATCCGGAAGCGAGCCGAGCACGGCGATCGTGAGCTTGGGAGGCGAGTCGCCGATGTAGCGGCGGAACTGGTTGAACGCGTAGTCCATCTCGTGCCGCGTCAGCTGGAGCGAGGCGATGTCGGGCCCGTAGAGCTTGTAACGCGGCAGATCGACGACCTGGAGCGAGTCGACCGGTATCGGCGCGGCGGCGGCGGCGAAGCCCGCCCCGGCCGGCACGGAGACCAGCGCGGCCAGCGCGATCGGCAGGTAGCGATGGAACATCCCGATGATTCTAGCTCGCGAGTGTCTGCGCGAGCGAGGGATGCTCCAGGTGGTGCTCGGTCTTCGACTGGAACGCTTCGCCGAGGTTCAAGAGGGTCGCCTCGTCGAACGGCGCGCCCATGATCTGGAAGCTCACCGGCAGGCCGTCCTTGCCGAGCCCGGTCGGCATCGCGAGCGACGGCAGACCGCAGGTGTTGCCGACGCCGCCCACCGGATCGGGATAGTCGAGCGTCTCGTTCAGGTCGCCATCCACCGGCGGCGCCACCGACATGAAGTTGGGCGTCACGATCACGTCGTACTTGCCGAAGAAGTCGGCCATCTTCTCCAGCAACACCTCTCGCATCCGCCACGCCTTGGTGAGATCGGCGGCGGTCATCGGCTGGGCGATCTCCATTTGATACGGCGCGTAGGGATCCTTCAGCTGCTTCACCGAGCCGTCGCGGAAGAAGCTCTCGAACGCCGACAGCGCCTCGGCGGTGATGATCGCGCCGGCCACGTCGCCGGCCGGAAAGTCGGGCAGCGACGCCGGCTCGATGCGAACGCCGAGGCCCTTGAGCACGGCCACCGCGGCGTCGAATGCGTGCTTCACCTCGGGCTCGCCGTGCTTCGCGAAATCGAGCGGGATGAGCGCGGCGCGAATCGTGCGCGGGTCGCGCACCGGGCCATCGAGCGCGAGCGGCTCGTGACTCGCGGTCGCGTCGTCGGGATCGGGGCCGCCGATCGCCGAGAGAATCATGCGGCAGTCCACGGCCGAACGCGCGATCGGTCCGACCTTGTCGAAGGTGTACGAGCACACCATGCCGCCGGCGCGGCTCACGCGGCCGTAGGTGGGACGCAGTCCGGTGCATCCGCAGAACGCCGACGGGCAGAGGATCGAGCCCCAGGTCTCGGTGCCGAGCGCGAATGCCACCAGTCCGCCCCCGACCGCCGCGCCCGAGCCGGCCGACGAGCCGCCGGTCCAGCGCGACGGATCCCACGGATTGCGGCACGGGCCGCTGGCCGAAGCGTCGGCGAATCGGTAGCCGAGTCCGCCGGCGAACTCGACCATGGCGAGCTTGCCGAGCAGCACCGCGCCCGCCTCACGCAGGCGGCGGATCACGGTGGCGTCGGTGTTCGGAACGCGATTGCGGCACGGCACGGCGCCCCACGAGGTGCGGATGCCGGCGGTGTCGAACAGATCCTTGGCACCGTAGGGAATGCCGTGGAGCGGCCCGCGATACTTGCCGCCGTTGATCTCGGTCTCGGCGGCTCGCGCCTGCCTGCGCGCCAGGTCGGCGGTGACGGTCTCGAACGCGTTGAGTTTCGACGAGTACTTGCGGATGCGCTGGAGATACGACTCGGTCAGCTCGATCGGCGAGATCTGCTTCGCCTGGATCTTGGGAGCCAGCTCGTCCACGGTCTGGAACAGCACGTCTTCGCCGAGCATCAGCGTGCTCTCCTCGGCGAGTGCTTCGCGGGCAGTGGCCGGAAGGCGAATCCCTGCGGGCTGCCGGCGGGCAGCGAGTAGTCCCGAATCCGCTTGAGGCTGTCGGCGGTGTACTTCTTCTGCTTCTCGATCTCCTCGGCCAGCGCCGGATGCGCGCCCGGCCTGGTCGGCGTTAGGACCGAGTCGCTGGAGGCGGGCGTGGCGACCGCCGCGCGCTTCTTGCTCGATGCGGCACGCGCGCGCGGCGCGGTGCCCGACACCAGCAGCGCGGTCGAGCCGGCGGCCATCAATTTCATGAATGCGCGGCGCGTGCGCGGCCCATGCGGCGGCGGCGCGTCGGCGCGGGCGGGTTCTTCCTCGCGAGGCGTTCGCTTCATGACGGCACCTTTCGGGTGAGATCGCGGCCCTCGAACTGTTCGAGTCGGCGCCGCAGGGAGTCGGGCATCGAAATGCTCTGTTTCGTCGTGTAGTCGTAGCACACCTGAACCGAGCTGGCTTCAACCACCAGGCGCCGGCTGCTCTTCTCCTCGATCCGGTAGGCGAAACCGAACGACTTGGTGCCGATCCAGTCGCAGCGCACGCCGAGATCGAGCACCTCCTGCACCAGCGCTTCGGAGCGGAAGTCGATCGTGACGCTGGCGAGGATGAACGGGACGCGCCGGTAGTCGGTCGCCGATTCGAGCTTCCGCCAGTAGGCCTGCCGCGCGACCTCGAGATAGGTCACGTAGACGGCGTTGTTGATGTGGCCCATCGCGTCGGTGTCACGGAAGCGTGGAACCAGCTCGTGCCCGACCGAAAAGCCCGCGACACTCAAGCTCAGAACCCGTTCAACTGGTAGAGGAAGGCGGGCCGAGCGCGGAACCAGCTGTCGACGATCTCGTCGGCGCCGCCGCTCGCTTCGATCAAGCCGGCCTCGGCGGCGCGCCGCGGCGACAGCGTGCCGCCGGCGATCGGGCCGAGCGCGTCCATCGGCATGCGCAGTCGCGGCGGCCGGCGGCGACCGGCGCGCGGCGATTCGGGCGCGACCGTGAGGCGCCCCTCGCGCGCGCTCACGCGCCAGGCGCGGGCGTTGGCGGCGATCACCGAATCGTCGAGCTCCACCACGACCTCGCCGCGTGCGTGCGGCGAGACCGGCAGCATCTCGAGCCCGAGCTTCACGTCGGTGAAGCGCAACATCGCCCCGGCGGCGACGCCGGCGGTGTCGGCGAACACGCTGATTTCGAGGCCGGGACGAAGGTTCTGCGCGGTCTGGAGCGTGTGCAGCCAGGCGTGATCCGCGGGCAGCGCGCTGTGGATCTCGGCGACCTGGTCACGCAGCGAAGCGAGGTAGCCGACCAGTCCCTTGAACGCGGCCGGTGTCGCCGCCACGAACTCGAGCAGCGAGAGCTGGAGCTTGAAGGGGCCGTTCGAGTGATCGACGTCGTAGCAGAGGTAGCCCTCGATCTGCCCGCGCCGCCGCCCCTCGTACACCACCCAGTCGCTGGCGTATCCCCACAGGCGCTGGGTCCACCATTCGGGTTTTCGCACCAGCGCGAAGTGGCCCTGACCGGAGACCTTCTCGAATAGCGCCTGCACCGCGGGCCGGTCGGGAATCATCAGCCGGCGCACGAAACGCGCCTCGTCCGAGACCGGCAGGTTCGCCGGCGACGCGGCGACCTGGTGTACGTATTCGATCACGCCATAGCCCAGCTTGCGGTAGTACGAGCCGCGAAATGCGTAGAGCATGCTGAGCGCGTCACCGCGCTGGCGCATCTCGCGAATCGCGAACTTCATCAGCGTCTCGGCCACGCCGCGCCGGCGATGCTCGGGTGACACCGCCACCGAGCCGACGCCGACCACCGGCAGCTTCTGCCCGCGCACCAGCGCGGTGAGCGGATAGAGCACCATCGAGGCGACGATCTGGCCTTCCAGCTCGCCGACGCGAACGTCGCGGATCGTGAAGCGCGGGTGATCGGTGTAGAACTCGCGCCGTTTCTCGAGGCTCGCCACCCGGTAGGCGCGATAGCCGAGATCGGCGAGCGTCTCGACGTCGGTGCGCCGCGCGGTGCGATAGCGGAGCGCGGGCGGGCGCGGCGGCCGCGGGCTCACGCGGCGCTCCCGGCGAACGGCGCGCGCGTCACAGCCGCTTCTCCATCGCGATCTCGAACATGGCTTCGCCATGCGCGCCGCGCCGGACGCCCGGCCCGCGCAGATCGAGGCCGTTGCGCGTCGCGCTCAGCACGTTTTCGGGCTGCCAGACGCTGTTGAACTGGGTGCTGACCACGAAGCGATAGAGGCCCTGAGCCGGCGGGCGGCCATTGTCGAGGATCGGCGGCGTGTCGAAGCCGCCGCCGGCGATGTCGACCTGCACGCGGTCCAACTCCGAGCCGTCGGCGCGGCGCACCGAGAGCTGAATGCGCGTGCCATCCGGCAGATCGAGGTGGCCACGCGCGCGCATCGCGCCGTCGGAGGCTCGGTAGGGCTCGAAACGGGTGAGGAGCGGCTGGCCGCGGGCGATCGCGGAGGTATCGGGCGCGGTCTCGAACTCGAGGGTTTCGTGTTCCGCAGGCTTCGACTTGCCGCATCCGGCGGGCGCGAGCACGAGGAGGGTGGCGGCCATCCCGCGGGCAGCACCGATCAGGGCGCGCGAAGCGCCGACCGTGGCACGTCTCATGGAGCGGACAAACTAGCCGAACGCGCCGCCGGCGGGAAGAGCATCATTTTCCTGTGAGCCGCCGGGGCGCGGCGTTACCCTTCTTCCCGGCCCGCAGGGAAGCGCGATCGAAGGAGTCCCTCGCATGCGCCTCCGAATTCTCCCCGTCGCTTCGATCCTGATCGCGATCGCCGCGCTTCTCTCGCCGCGCGACACGGCCGCCGGCTGGCAACCCGACGGCGTTGACGTCTGCCCCGCGTGCGGGTGGAGCATCTACCGGGAGCCTGCACTGGCGGGGGACGGAGCCGGCGGCGCGTACGTCTCGACCTGGGACGGCGGTCGGGGACTCCAGATCCACCACCTTCTCGCGAACGGAGATCTCGATCCCGGGTGGCCCGGGTACGGCATCAACCCGACCGACCTCTTCGGTTTGAACTTTGCCGGGGCGCTCCGGGAGGACGGCGCGGGCGGCGTCTACGTCGCGTGGGTGCACAGCGACTGCGTCAGCAGCTGTACTCGCCTGGATGGAGGCCCCGTGCATCTCCAGCGATTCACTTCGATCCCGACGATCTTCCCCGGCTGGCACCCTGAAGGGATTCAGGTCACCGACATGGGCGTCAACACGCCGCCACTGCTCGAGCGGGACGGCCACGGCGGCATCGTCATCTGCATGCAGCAGGAAGCGTACACGGACACATCCGACGTTCTGCGCGTCGCGCGGATCGACGGCTCGGGGACGCGGATTTGGCCGTCGGCCTTGTCGGGCGGCCTGGTGGCGCCGCGCTCGCCGAAGTCCGAGGACGATCCATCGCTCGCGGCCGATGGATCCGGAGGCGCATTCGTCGCGTGGTCCGATCGGCGCGGGCCTGTCCCGCAGATCTACCTCCAGCACTTCGACGCGGCGGGCAACATCGCCGACTCTTCGGGCGTGGCGGTGACGTCCGCACCGCTCGCGCAGCGGCGACCCAGGTTGCTCTCGGATGGCGTGGGCGGCGTGTTCCTGGCGTGGGAAGACTCGAGCGCGACAAGCGGGCGTCACCTCCGCGCGCAACGATTCGACTCATCGCTACAGGCGCAGTGGGGGAGCGGCGTCGCGGTGACGCCCGGCGTCGCCGGGGACCAGATTTACGTCGCGCTGGCTTCCGATGAGGCGGGCGGACTCTTCCTCGACTGGATCGACCGGAGATCGGGAAGCTATCAAGTCTACGCGGTGCGACTCGATGCCGGCGGTGGCGCGGTGTCACCGTGGCCAGCCGGCGGAGAGCCAATCGCCGCAG
>DATKAB010000005.1 GCA_035498555.1 Candidatus Sulfotelmatobacter sp. | reverse complement strand
CGATCTCCTGATCCGCCACAGCGGCGCCAACCACAAGCGCGAGACCCTCGCCCAGTCCAAGCGTCGTCAGAGCGCGATCGATCGGCTCTGGGTATTCCTGGTGTGGCGGAACCACGTCAAGTGGTTCTCCGAGCTGCGGCGGGATCAGACGCCGGCGATGAGGCTCGGGATCGACTCGCGAAGGAGAAGCGTCAGGCAGATCCTCGAGCAGCGCCTCTTCCCCACCAGCATCGAGCTACCGGAGCGATGGGAGAAGTACTACTGGAGAACCATTCGGACCCGAGCCTTCACCCGCAACCAGCGCCACACCCTGAAATACGCGGCGTGAGTCGGTCTCCCTCGGGCCCACATCCCCGGCATCAGCGGGCGCAACTGCAATCTTCGGAGCAGGACCCTTGGTGCGGGGGATCGACTCGCCACCACGCTTCTCTCAAGCCCCGGGCGATCCGGGCCGATCACTCACTGGGGCTCTCCCATCGCGGCCACGCCGCCCGCGCCCGCGACTGCGCCCCTCCTCGGCTCTTCTGCCCCGCCGACACGGAGGTCGCCAGTGTCACTCGCCGCAATCGCCAAGGGTTCCGGCTCTTCCCTCGCGTTCCTCGCGCTGGTCTCGCTCGCCGCACTCTGCGGCGCCACTGCAGCGCGCGCCGACATCGAAGCGGGAGCGATCCCGATCGTGCAGCGCTACCTCGATGCGACGGGGGGCCGCGCCGCGGTCGAGGGCGAGAACGCGCTGCACGTGCGCGGCCGCATCGAAGCCGATGGACTCTCGGGGCGCTGGGAGATGTGGCAGGCCGCTCCCGATCGCTGGGTGCGCCGCTTCGACCTCGGCCCGCTCCACGTTCGCGAAGGCTTCGACGGCAGTGTGGCGTGGCGCACCGACCTGAGCGACAAGAGCGTGACGGTGCTATCGGCGGCCGAAGCGGCGCACGCGCGCGAA
This sequence comes from Candidatus Sulfotelmatobacter sp., assembly GCA_035498555.1. Taxonomy (NCBI): domain Bacteria; kingdom Pseudomonadati; phylum Acidobacteriota; class Terriglobia; order Terriglobales; family Candidatus Korobacteraceae; genus Candidatus Sulfotelmatobacter; species Candidatus Sulfotelmatobacter sp. Next base: position 1,233 of record DATKAB010000005.1, on the reverse strand, counting down.
GACGGCTGGTACTCGGGCGAACGCTGGGCGCTCGAGGATCAGGGTGGCGGCAACGTGCGTCTGGGCAGCCGCACCTACAGCGGCGGCGAGATCTTCGATCACCTGATCGTGACGGCGCCGGGCGGACGTCCGCGCCACCTGCTCATCAATCAGCAGACCGGCTTCATCGAGAAGATCACGAGCGAGACCGACGGCCACATGGTCAGCGAGCTGCCGGGCAGGTATCGGATGCTCGGCGGGCGCAAGCGGCCCTCGCTCTTCACCTCCCCCACTCTGCTGCCGAGCGACAGGCCGCTCGATCGCATGACCGTCGACTCGGTCTGGGTCAATCCCTCGCTCGACTCCACGATCTTCGCCCCGCCGCGCGTGAAAGAGCGGGCGATCGACTGGGACCAGTCGGCGAGCAGCATCCGCGTCCCTTTCGCGTACGTGACTCGATGCGTACTGGTCAAGGTCTCGATCAACGGCGCGCCGCCGGTGGACTTCATCCTCGACACCGGCGCCGAGCTGACCCTGCTCGATCGCGACTTCGCCCTGGGCCTCGGCCTGCACCCGGAGGGCGAATCGCGAGTCGAGGGTGTGGCGGCCAGCGCCTCGACCCAGTTTGCGACGCTGGGCTCGATCACCCTGGCGGGCGAACCGGGCGGCGCGACGCTCAAGGACTTTCGCGCGGTGCTGCTCGATCTCTCTGAATCCCAGCAATATGTCCTGTGGCGCAAGCCGGCCGGGATCCTGGGCGCCGACTTCCTCAGCCGATTCGTCGTGACAATCGACTACGATGCCCAGACCGTTACTCTCGAGGATCCGGCGCGCTTCACCTATTCCGGCGCCGGCGCGGCGGTCCCGTTCGAGCTCTACTCGGGCGTCCCGATCGTGGACCTGACTCTGAACGACGGCTGCTCGGGCAAGTTCCTGGTGGACGTGGGCAACGCGTTCCAGTTCGTGGTGCACGGAACGCTGGCTCGCTCCTGCCAGATGCTGGGCAGCCTCAAGCGGCGCGACATCGAAGCGTCGGGCGGCGGCATCGGCGGAGGCTTCGTCTCGAGCATGTGCCGGCTCGACAGCGTGCGCATCGGCCCGTACTCGCTGCCCGAGCCCATCGCGGCGCTCACGCTCACTCGCAGCGGCGGCATGGCCAACCACGACCTGGCGGGCAATGTCGGTAACAGCGTGCTCGAGCGCTTCCGCTGCACGCTCGACTACGCGCATCACGTTCTCTACCTCGAGCCCGGT
>DATKAB010000004.1 GCA_035498555.1 Candidatus Sulfotelmatobacter sp. | reverse complement strand
CCGGATCTGATCGTGGCGAACTCGGGCGCGAACACGGTGTCGGTGTTGCTGGGGAATGGCCTGGGGGGATTCGGAGCCAAGACCGACTTTGCGACCGGACTCAATCCGCTCTCTGTGGCGATCGGGGACGTCAACGGGGACGGCAAGCCGGATCTCGTGACGGCGGACTACGTCGCGAACACGGTATCGGTGCTGCTCGGCAACGGCGCCGGCTCCTTCGGACCGAGGACCGATTTCGCGACCGGCCCGAACCCCACCTCGGTGGCGATCGGGGACGTGAACGGGGATGGCGGGCCGGATCTGGTGACGGGGAATCTCGGCGCCAACACGGTGTCGGTGCTGCTGGGCGATGGCGCGGGAGGATTCGGAGGCAGGACTGACTTCGCAATCGGAGGGGCTCCCTACTCGGTCGCGATCGGAGACCTGAACGGCGATGGAAAGCCCGACCTGGTGGCGGCGAACTCGAGCGCGAACACCCTGTCGGTGCTGCTGGGCAATGGCGCGGGCTCGTTCGGCGCCAAGACCGATTTCACGACCGGTACCGTTCCCTACTCGGTGGCGATCGGGGACGTGAACGGCGACGGCAAGCCCGATCTGGTGGTGGCGAACTTCAACTCCAGCACGGTGTCGGTGCTGCTGGGCAGCGGCACCGGAGGATTTGGGGCCAAGACCGACTACGCGACCGGAACCAACGCGATCTCGGCGGCGATCGAGGACGTGAACGGCGACGGCAAGCCGGATCTGGTGGTGGCGAACTACACCGCCAACACCGTGTCGGTGTTGCTGGGCAATGGCGCGGGGGGATTCGGATCCAAGACCGATTTCCCGACCGGAGCCACTCCATACTCGGTGGCGATCGCAGACGTGAACGGCGACGGCCGGCCGGATCTCGTGACCGCCAACAACGGCACCAACACGGTATCGGTGCTGCTGGGCAACGGCACGAGCTCGTTCGGCGCCAAGACCGACTTCGCGATCGGAAACAATCCGCTCTCGGTGGCAATCGGGGACCTGAACGGCGACGGCAAACCCGACCTGGTGGCGGCGAATGGGAGCGCGAGCACGGTGTCGGTCTTGCTGGGCAATGGCGCGGGCTCGTTCGGAGTCAAGACCGATTTCGCGACCGGAACGGGTCCCAACTCGGTGGCGATCGGCGACCTGAACGGGGACGGCAAGCCCGATCTGGTGACGCCGAACTTCATTGCCAGCACCGTGTCGGTGCTGCTGGGCAATGGAACCGGTGGATTCGGCGCGAAGACCGACTTCCCGACCGGATCGGATCCCTACGCCGTGGCGATCGGGGACGTGAACGGCGACGGCAAGCCGGATCTCGCGGTGGCGAACTACCTGGCCAGCACGGTGTCGGTGCTGCTGGGTAATGGGGCGGGCTCGTTCGGAGCCAAGACCGACTTCGCGACCGGAGCTGCTCCCTACTCGGTGGCGATCGGGGACCTGAACGGCGACGGCAAGCCCGACCTGGTGTCGGCCAACGAGGTCGCGAACACCGTGTCGGTGCTGCTGGGCAATGGCGCCGGCTCGTTCGGAGCCAAGACCGATTTCGCGACGGGAACGGCTCCCTACTCCGTGGCGATCGCCGACTTGAACGGCGACGGCAAGCCGGATCTGGTGACGGCGAACTTCAGCTCGAACACGGTGTCGATGCTGCCCGGCACCGGCACGGGCTCGTTCGGTGCCAGGACCGACTTCGCGACTGGAACGGGCCCGATTTCGGTGGCCATCGCGGACGTGAACGGCGACGGTAAGCTCGACCTGGTGGTGGCCAACGAAGGCGCCAACACGGCGTCGGTGCTGCTGGGCAATGGCGCGGGCTCGTTCGGAGCGAAGACCGACGTCGGGACCGGAACCGCTCCGTACTCGGTGGCGGTTGGAGATGTGAACGGCGACGGCAGGCCCGATCTGGCGACGGCGAACAGCAGCGCGAACACGGCGTCCGTCGTGCTGGGATTGACTCTGACGCGGCTGGCGCTGGCCGCCAGCCCCGCGCTACCGGTGCCGAACACCTCGTTCGCATACACCGCGAGCGTGTCGGCGCCTCCTCCGGGCTCCGGCACTCCGACCGGCACGGTGAGCTTCTTCGATGGCGATACCTATCTCGGCACCTCCGCGCTGAATGGGAGTTCGGTCGCGTCGTTGTCGAGCTTCAATCCGCAACTCGCCGGTCACACGATCAACGCGACATACAGCGGCGATGGCAAGTACTCCCCGGCGCTCGGTCAGGTGAGCATGCCGACATCGCTCGGACCGCACATCGCGAGCGCTCTCGACGTCCCGGGCGATCAGGGCGGCGAAGTGGAGCTGCACTGGGACTCGAGCCCGCTCGATCGCACGCCCGGCGACCCCATCACGCAGTACTGGATCTGGCGGCAGGTCCCCGGCGTGCTCGCCGCGCGGTGGCTTGGAAACGGCACGCGCCGGCTTGCGGATCCCGCGCACGCCGCTCCGCGCGCGGGAGAACTGCGCGCAACGCAGACGAGCACCCAGACGCTCTATTGGGAGTATCTCGCGAGCCAGGTGTCGCGCGGCTTTCCCGGATACAGCTATGTCGCCGCAACCGGAACCGATTCGGTGGCCGGCTCCAACCCCAAAACGCTTTTCATGGTGGAAGCGGAGGAGACCTCGGACGGCTTGTATTGGGACTCGGCTCCCGACAGCGGTTATTCGGTGGACAATCTCCCGCCGTCCGCCGTCACGCCGTTTACCGGCACGTACTCGGCCGGCACGGTGTCGCTACACTGGGGGACAAGCAGCGCTCCGGACTTCGCGGACTACCTCGTATATCGCGGCTCGACGCCCGGCTTCATTCCCGGGCCCGGCAATCTGGTGATCGCTCAGCCGGACACGGGCTACGTGGATCACTCCCCGCTCCAGTACTACAAGCTGGCGGCGGAGGACCTGCACGGAAACGTCGGCCCCTACACGCTCCTGCAGCTGCCGGTGACGCTGAGCGTCGAGGGCGGGGGAGCGCCCGCGTTCGCGCTCGGGGGAGTGCACCCCAATCCTTCCGCAGGCCGCAGCCTGTCAATCTACTTCACGCTGCCGAGCGCCGAGCACGCGACGCTGGAGGTGATGGACGTGGCGGGACGGCGCCTGCTGTCGCGCGAGGTGGGGAGCCTGGGGGCGGGGCCACACGTCGTAGACCTGGCACGGGATCATGCGCTGCCGTCGGGCGTCTATCTCATCCGCCTCACCCAGGGCGCCAGCGCTCGCACGGCAAGAGCCGCGGTCGTGAAATAGGGGCGAAACGACGCTTCTCGGAGGGCGGGCCCCACGGAGCGATCGGCCCGGATCGCCCGGGGCTTGAGAGCAGCGTGGCGGCGAGATGGGCGTGGCAGGGAGCCGGCGCCACGCCCTATCCGTCGATCGCTCGCACCATTCCTCCGCCACTCGCGATCGCGCCGGTCGAGGTGTCGATCCGATAGTCGTCCCGGAGCAACTCAATCACCGGATAAGGACCGAGCAGACCCATTCCGGTCGTGCTCTACACGGAGTAGATCGTGTGCAGGACACTCCCACCCGAGGCGTGACTGAAGGACGTGAGCACTTTCCGGTTCGGCCACGCGTAGGGGTGATCGATGTACCAGAGGTATTCCGCGACGCCCCGTGCCGCGGCACCGTCGACCGGCCGGACGACGAGTGTTCCGATCGACGCGCCGGGATGAAATCGGTCGTAGCCCGAACGATCGATGTAGCTGGCGCGATGAACGCGCACGGGATGGCGCGCTCCCTCGCCGGATCGGAACGTCAGGTACTCGATGTACCGTTGGGTGATGGCGAGAGACCCCGAAACCACCTCGGGGTAGCTGCCGTCACAGACGGCGCGGGTTTCGACCCAGGCCAGGGCCTCGGCGGTGTCATCGGTCGAGAGCTCGATCCATTGATCGGGACGCGTGCCGCAGGCGGCCACGTTGATCGATCTCTCGAGCCGCGGTGAGGGCGGGAGGGCGCCCGCTGGAGCCGCGCCGCCCGCAAACATCTCTATTGACAACAAAAGTTGTCAATGGTCCAATCGCGCGCATGGAAGCCATTGCCGACCTCGAAGTCATCGACGATCCCTCGGCCGCCGTGGTGGCGCTCGATCCGATTCGCGCGCGCCTGCTGGCCGAGCTGGCCGAGCCCGGGTCGGCGGCGTCGCTCGCCAGTCGCGTCGGGCTCACGCGCCAGAAGGTGAACTATCACCTGCGCGCGCTCGAGGCGCACGGGCTGGTTCGCTCGGTTGAAAAGCGTCGTTGGGGGGGGCTGGTCGAGCGACGGGTGGTCGCCACGGCCGCCTCGTACGTGGTGTCTCCGGCCGCGCTCGGCGATGTCGCCAGCGATCCCGCTCGCGCCTCCGACCGACTCTCGGCTCACTATCTGATCGCGCTGGCCGCGCGCGTGGTGCGCGAGGTGGGCGAGATGCTGCGTGCCTCCAGGGAGCAGGGCAAGCAGCTCGCGACGCTCGGCCTCGACACCGAAATTCGCTTTCGCTCTCCCGCCGAGCGCGCGGCGTTCACCTCCGAGCTCACTCAGGCGATCGCCGGGCTGGTCGCGCGCTATCACGATGTGGCGGCGCCCGGCGGTCGCGCGCATCGACTCATTCTTGTCGCCCACCCCTCACCGCGGAAGTCTCGAACCTAGGAGCCGACATGCCCACCCAGAAAGACGCGTCCGGACGGCGCTTCATTGCCGTCGAAACCGAAGTTCCCGGAACCCCCGAAGAAGTCTGGAAGGCGATCGCGACTGGACCGGGGCTGACGGCGTGGTTCGTCCCGACGCAGCTCGAAGAGCGGGCAGGGGGAGCGATCGAGATGAACTTCGGCCCCGGCATGGAGTCGAAGTCCGAGATCAGGGATTGGGATCCGCCGCGACGCTTCATCGCCGAGAACCCGGAAGGTATCGGGCCGGGTTCACCGGCGATGGCGACCGAGTGGACGGTCGAGGCGAAGGCGGGCGGAACCTGTCGCGTGCGCGTCGTGCACAGCTGGTTTTCGAGCACCGACGACTGGGACAAGCAATTCGAGAGCGTCGAGAAGGGATGGCCGGCGTTCTTCCGGATCCTCAATGGCTACCTGACCCACTTCCGCGGCCAGCCGTGCACGCAGGTCCAGCTCATGGCCTTCGCACCCGAGTTGGAAAAGGCGTGGGCCGACTTGAGCCAGCCGCTCGGCCTCGCGGGCGCGAGGGTCGGACAATCGGTGAAATCATCCGGGGACGCGCCACGCTTTGCGGCGGTTGTCGAGTACGTGGCGCAGAAGGCATCTCCCGAGCTCACCGTTCGTCTCGATCAACCCGCGCCGGGCCTCGCGCATCTCTCCGCCGTGAAGATGGGCGGCCAAGCGTACGTATATCTCTGTCTCTATCTGTACGGCCACGCCGCAGGTGCGGTGGCCGGACGCGAAGAGCCGGTGTGGCAGGCGTGGCTCAATCGGCTGTTTCCGGCGCCGGTCGAGCAGGCCGAGGGATAGGCGCGGGGAACCGGTCGGCGGAATCGGGGCGAGGCCATTGTCTCCTGCGCTCGCGGGGTTCACGGCGCTGGGCTAGATTGAGGTCCATGTCTCCGCTGGAGCCGATCCTGCGTCCGATCACCCGCGCCCGACTCAAGGAGCTTGCCGAAGCCAGCTTCGGAGAAATGATCAAGGCGGTGGTCGATTCCCGCCGCCGCGTCATGGTCGTGGGCGGGGAGCTTCACGCGGACGAGGAGCAGTGGTTGCTGGACAGCGGCTCCGCGCAGGCGGATCTCTGGGGGATCAACCTCTATCCAGCCGATTCATCCGAGAGCTGGATCGAATTCGACTCGATGATCAACGTGCGGCCGGCGCAGGGCAACCCCAGCCGCGGCGTCGAGAATCAAGACGCTCGAGCCGTCATCCGTTCTGTCGTCGAGGAGTTGGTTCAGCCTTGAGCTCTCGTCACGCCGATCTGGCAGCGGGCCGCTGGCACGTCATGTCACTGATGGAGCAGCTGGGCAACGCCGGCAGCGAAGTGTCGCGCGCCCTGCGGGCCCGCGAGCAGGGCCTGGCCGACAGAGAGCGATCGGCACTGAACCGCTTTCTCGATCTCATGGACATGACCATCGCTGATCCTCGCCTCAGAGGACGCCGCAAGGAGCTTTGCCGCGTGCGCGAGATCGTCTGCGATTACTTCGTGGGAGAGAACACCTTTCGGTCGACCCCCGAGTCCCTCAACCGCTACTTCATGCCCTACGCCCAGGCCGCTCGGCGGAAGATGCGGGCAGCGCACCCGAGCGCCCAGGTGGATCCGCCGCCGGCCGCATGAATGAGGCATCGCGCCCCGCCGGCCGCATGAATGAGGCATCGCGCCCCGCCGGCCGCAAATCGGATACGCTACCCGCCATGCCTCATGTCCTCGAACTCGCCTCGAGCGGCCGCGCCAAGTGCCGTGGCTGCGGGCGCGCGCTCTCGAAAGGCGAGCTTCGGTTCGGCGAGCGACTCCCGAATCCGTTCGCCGAGGGCGAAATGACGCTCTGGTTTCACCCCACCTGCGCCGCATACAAACGACCCGAAGCCATCCTCCAGATGATCGCCGAGTCCCCGCAGGGCGTGCCCGACCGCGAGACGCTCGAGCGGATCGCGCGCGCCAGCTCGGCGCATCGACGGCTGCCGCGGATCGATGGAGCCGAACGCGCGGCGAGCGGTCAGGCGAAATGCCGGAGCTGCCAGAAGCTCATCGAGAAGGGGGACTGGCGCATCCGACTCGTGTTCTTCGAGGACGGTCGCTTCACTCCCTCGGGGTTCGTCCACCTCGGCTGCCGCAAGGACTACTTCGAAACCGACGACGTCCTCGCCCCGATGCTCCACTTCAGCGCGGATCTTTCCGACGATGAGCGGAAGGAGCTGACGCGCGCCTGCCGCGCGGCGAGCGGCTGAACTACTCGCCGGCCAGCTTCAGAAGTCGCTGGAACTGGGGCTCGGTGAACGGCATCACCGAGAGTCTCGGCAATCGCGCCAGGTCGGTGGCCTTGAGCACGGCATCGGTCTTCACGTTCGCCAGTGTCACCGGCGCGCGGAGCGGCCGGTCGGCCGCCAGGTCCACCACGGTGCGCTTGGGATTCTTGAGCTTGGGATCCGGATAGGCGTCCGAGGCCGCGACCGCTAGCCCCACCGCCTGCTTCTCGTCGCCGGTGTGGTACACGACCACCGTGTCGCCCTTCCTGATGGTCGCCATGTTTCGGAGCGCCACCGGATTCGACACCCCGTCCCACACCGTGCGTTTGTCGCGCTGGAGATCGGCGAACGAGTAGGTGGAGGGCTCGGTTTTGACGAGAAAGCGCGCCATGTCGGCAGGATAGACGCCGGCCTCGCGGCAGGCAATCTCGATCAGCTACGGGCCGCCGCGCCGGGCGAGAGACGCACCTCGCGCGCCACTTCGAGGAAACGGCAGAACGCGTTGGCGAGCTTGATCTGCTTGGGGCTCTGGCAGTCGGGCTCGAAGAGCCGCGGACTTGCGACCACGATGCATGCGCACTTCGCGCGCGACGTCGCGACGTTGAAGCGGTTCGGGCTGTAGAGGAATTCCATGCCGCGCGGCGCGTCCTCGGGCGCCGAGGTGGTCATCGAGCAGATCACGACCGGCGCCTCCTGCCCCTGGAAGCGGTCGACCGTGCCCACGCGCGTGCCCTTGGGCAGCCGCGATTCCAGGTCGGCGACCTGGGCGTTGTAGGGCGCGATCACCAGGATGTGCTCGAGGCCGAGCGGCTGCTCGGCGCCCTCGCGATCGCGCCAGCGCACGCCGCCCTCGGCGAGCGATTGCACCAGCTCCACGACGACGTCGGCCTCTTCGGGACTCGAGCTCCGATTCGCCTCGTGGCGAACCGGGACGTACCACAATCCCGAGCCCGCGAACGGAGAGTCGCCGAGGATCTCCTGGCGCTCCAGCCCGACGTGGGCCTTGAGCCGCCGCTCGTAGAACAGCTCGGACGTGAGATCGCAGATGGAAGGCGGCAGCCGCCAGGTTTCCTCGAGGAAGAGCCCGCGATCGTGGGGGATGGTCTGGCGTCCCGCCAGCACGTGCTCGAGCGCCGAGGCCGCGGCGCCTTCCGGGTGGGTGCCCTGGATCGGCTGCTCGAGCTGCTGCGGATCGCCGAGCAGCACGAGATTCTTCCCGCTCTGGGCGATCGCCAGCACGTTGGCCAGCGAGAGCTGACCCGCCTCGTCCACGAACAGCACGTCCACCGCCTCGAAGAACTCCTCGCGCGCCCACATCCAGGACGTGCCGCCGAGCACGCGCGCACGGTTGAAACGCAGCGCGTCCAGGGCCTCGGCGTTGTCGGTGGTCTCGGCGATTCCGGGAACCGGCGCCTCGCTCTTCTCGCTCACCTTCTGCAGGCACGCGACGCGCCCGCCATCGGCCGTGGCCTCGACCACCGCCCTCAACAGATTCGCGATCACCTTGTGGCTCTGGGCGCAGACTCCGACTTTTCTTCCACTCCGCACGAGATCCACGATCATGCGCGCGCCGGTGTAGGTCTTGCCGGATCCGGGCGGGCCCTGGACCGCGAGCGCGCCGTGATCGAGTTGGAGCCCGAGCCGTCGCGCCGCCGGCACACCGCCCTCGCCCTCGCGCTCGAGCGCGTCGCCCTCGTGTCCCGAGAGCCGCGGCCGATGCCCGAGCAGCAGATCGCGCGCCGCGCGGTAGGAGCCCGGCGCATCCACGCCGTGCTCCGCGACCCACGCCCCGAGCCTCATCAGCGATTCGAACTGCTCGAACGTCTTGCGCAGATCGTGCTCGAAGACGCTCGCGGGATGGATCGTCGCGCACGCCCCGCTCTTCTTGATGTCCACGGTATGCGCACGCAGGTCGATCGTCACGACCTCGCCGAACGCGCGGTCGTCGGGAAGCGGCACCTGCAGCTTACTGCCGGCGCGGATGCGCGTTTCCTGCTGAGCGAAACGGTAGCGGTCGACAATCGAGCGACGGGCCGAGACCCGCTCCACGAATTCGAGCTTCGAGAGCGCGGCACTCTCGTCGAGCAGATCGTCCTCCGACAGATCGCGCAGCCGAAAATATTCCCACCACTGCGCCTTTTCCTCGCGCCGGTGCCAGTCGAGCAGGTGAGAGAGAAGCCAGCGCGCCTGCTGCTCTCGGTTGCGCTCCTCTTTCTCCTCCGGAACACCCTCGCGCAGCCGGCTCGCCAGCTCGAGCGCGCGCGCCTCGCGTTCGCCGACTCGCTCGCTGGCCTCGCCGGAAATATCCTGCGGGCGCCCGATCTCGACGCCGTCTCGCTCCAGCTCGCGGCGCAGGTCCTCGAGCCAGTCGCGCAGCGCGCGCGCCGAGAAGCAATCGTCGCGGTTGTAGGCCTCGACGATCCGTGCCTCGTCGCCGTCGGCGGCGAGCGCCGAACCCAGCTCGAGTCCGCGCTCCATCGCGCGCAACGCGCTCTTGGCACCTTCGAGCGGCTGTTCGCGCACGAAGCCATAGAAGGGCTCGAGCTTCTTGATCGAGTACTCCTCGACGCTCGCGCGGAACGTCTGCCGCACGATGGCGTGGAGATCGACGAATCGAAGTCCGCGCAGCAGCGTGTCGAGCTCGGCACCGCGCGTGGCGTGCCGCCCCATCAGGCGCTTCAGGGCGGCCGGCTCGTAGATGCCGTAATGGTAGACGTGCAGGTTGGGATCGCGATCGAGACGTGACAGGATCGCATCCATCAGCGCTTCGAATCCACGCCCCTCGGCCGCTCGGCCGAGCGCCCAGCGCGAGTGATAGCGGGGCGATCCGACTTCCAGCGCCAGCATGCCGTCCTCGGGAAGCGCGGCGGCCGCCCAGCCGAACAGGTATTCGAGCCCGCCCTCCTCCACGTAGGGGTCGCCCTCGAGATCGAGAAACACGTCGCCGGGCGAGGGCGGCGGCAGGAGTGCCAGGCCCCGGTGCGCCTCGGGCGCCAGCATCTCGCGCACCAGGCGGCCCTCGGTCCGGCCCAGGAGCTGCACGCGCGCCTGCTCGCGCGCGCGCGCGTAGCCTTCCTTCGCGCCGCGCGACGGCTTCCACGGCAGGGGCAGCGGCTGAGTGGCGAGTGCCGCCAGGGTCTCGATCTCGCGCGATTCGAGCTCGCGCATCTGCAGACGCGAGAGCCCGGCGACGAAGCTCAGGTGATCGTCGTCGCGCCGCTGCCGGTCGCAGCGCGGCCACCAGCGGCACACGTCGCAGTGCGGCACCGGATCCGGGTAGGTCGTCGGCGGCGACGCTTCGGTCGAATCGTTCACGGCCCACTCGAGCTTCTTCTTCACCAGCCGGTAGTAGGCGAGATGATCTTCGACGCGATAGGTCTCGAGCGGGAAATCGGGGCGTCGCGGCACCACGTACATGTACTCCGGCAGGAACCCCTGAGCCTTCTCGAGCAGCTCCGAGTAGAGGCAGAGCTGGAGGATGGCGCCGGCCTTGGTCTCCTGCGAGAGCTTGGTATCGAGGGCCTGGTACGACCATGCGCCGAGCGCGCTCGGGCGCTCGGCGCGCAGCAGCACGTCGGCGCGGCCGAGCCAGCGGCCGTGGGCGAGCGTTGCCTGCGCGATCACGTCGGCGCCCGCGCGCATCGCCGCCAGCGTCTTCTCGATCGCGCCTTCGCCGTCTTCGAAATCGAGCCGCGTGACCTTCCGGCCCTGCGACTCGAGATGGGCGAGGTAGGCGCGCTCGTGCTCGAGACCCCGCTCGGCCAGGACCTCGGCTTCCGGGCGATACCAGTCGGGCGGCTTCCAGCTCCCGTCCGCCGACCCGCGCTCGAGCGTGGTCTTGTGCCGGCAGGCCAGATGATTCGCGACATCGGTCGCCGCGAGTCGCATTCCCCCCGGTAGCAGCTTCATCGCGCTCGCTTCTTCGCCCTGGCGGCGGTCGCGGAATTGGCGGGGGCCGGCGTTCTTGCGCGCGCCGCGGACTTGGCGGGCGCCGGACCCTGGACGGGCGCGGCGACCGTCGCCTGCGCCGGGGCCTTCGCGCACATCTTGATGAGCTTCGCCGCGAGCTTCGGCCCCAGCCCCTCTTCCTCGTGCTTGATGAACACGAACGCCTCGCGCCACGGCTGCTCCCCGATGCGGCGCGCCCAGTCGCGAAGGTCGGCCTCCTTGAATTCCTCGCGCCGCAACCGCACGTAGCCCCAGTCGGTCGTCGCGATCAGCGGCGCCACCGGCTCCTCGCCGGTGTCCGACACGCACAAGGCAACGCCCTGCTGGCGAAGCAGTCCAAACACCTCGTCGTCGAACCACGAGGCATGGCGGAACTCGATCGCGACGCGCCGCCGGTCGGGTCGCGCGTCGAGAAAGGCCGCGAGCAGCGCCGGGTCCTTGCGGAGGGTCGGCGGCAGCTGGAACAGCAGCGGACCGAGGCGCGGGCCGAGCGCGTTCGTCACGCCGTAGAGCCTCGCGAGCGGCTGACCACACTCGTTCAGGCGTTTGATGTGGGTGATGAACTGCGACGCCTTGATGACGAAGCGGAAGCCTTCGGGCACCTGGTCGCCCCAGCCCGCCAGCACCGCCTCCTTCGGCAGGCGATAGAAGGTGTTGTTGATCTCGACGGTCGGGAAGCGCTCGCCGTAGTGGCGGAGCATGTCCTTCGACGCGAGCTTCTCCGGGTAGAAGTTGCCCTTCCACTCGTCGTAGGAGAAGCCGCTGGTTCCCACTCGCACCTCGACGCTCACGCGAGTCCTTCCTGCCATTCGGCCACCGTGGCGGCGAGCTCGTCCAGCACCTGGTCGTCGGTGCGGCCGCTCTTCTTCAGCACGTGGAACGAGTGGTCGGCGCCCTCGATCACGCG